>JANNKZ010000179.1:0-3995 GCA_031396515.1 Gammaproteobacteria bacterium | reverse complement strand
AGGAATTGTGTGTTCATCTGCGCCATCTGCTTCGCCATGTCCGCGCCGGCGGTGCCCATGAGTCCCGGCGTGCCGCCGAACGCGCCTCCGTTCTGCGCGAGAAAGTTGGCGTAACGCTCGCGCACGCTCGCCAGCCAGGCGCCGTGCTCCTTCCATTCCACGAGCTGCTCGGGCGTCAGTTTGGATCGCACCGGCGCAGCGATCTGCTTGTCGAGCACGTCGATCGCTGTCTGCACGCTCGAGAGGCGGATTCTCGCGGCGTCCACGGTCTTGACAGGGACCGGCGTCGCGAGCGGCGCGACGGCCGGAGCGGGCGACTTGGTGGTCGTCTCGGCAGAATTCGCGGACCACGGCATGAGCAGCGCGAGCGCACAACACGCGGCGCTCAATCGTTGCATGACTTTCATGTGGCGTCTCCCTGGAGGATGATTTCGACTCGTTTGTTGCGCTTGCCTTCGTTGCGGATGCGCGTGACGCGGATGCCGCCGATCTCGCCGATGTTCGCGACGTGCGTGCCGCCGCAGGGTTGAAGGTCAATGCCGGGGATCTTCAGGAGCCGCACGCGACCCGCGCCGCGGGGCGGTTGCACGCTCATGGTCTTGACGAGCTCCGGCCGGGCGTCAAGCTCGTCATCCGTGATCCAGATGGTTTCAGTTGAAACCGATCGGCCGATCAGCGCATTGGTTTCACTCTCGATACGCGCGGCATCGAGCAGCTGGATATCGATGTCGAAATCGAGCCGCGCCTTGTCGGGGGCGATGTTTCCGCCGGTGACCGGCGCCGTGACGACGCAGCTCATCACGTGCAGCGCCGTGTGCAGGCGCATCAGCGCGTAGCGCCGTGCCCAGTCGAGCTCGAGCGTGAGCAGTTCGCCGGGCGCGGGTGACGCGGCGCCTGGCGCGAGAAAATTTCGCACGATGCCGGGCGATTCGCCCTTGCGCGTATCCGCGATCGCGATGCGCTCGCCGTTCTCGCGGACGACGAAGCCGGTGTCGCCCGGCTGGCCGCCGCCGAGGGCGTAGAAGTTCGTGCGGTCGAGTTCGATCCAGCCCGCGCCCGCGGCGGTGACCCGCGCAGTCGCGGTCTTCAGGTAGGCGTCGTCGCGAAACAGTAGTTCGGTCGCCATGCCGCCAGTGTCGCATCCCTTTATTCGGTCTGCGACCGGGCTGGCTCGCTCGCTCGCGCAGAAGAGAGGAATCGGAGAATTCGCTCGCTCGCCACCCGGTCGCCAAGAGCGACAATAGGATGCGACCCCTCTGCCTCACGGATCCGGAACGAAACCGTTCGGGAACGGATCCGGGACCTGCTGGGCGTAGCGATATTTCGGCCGCGGGATAATTCCCTGGGCGACGAGGTTGCGGTGCGAGTCGTAATAGATCCGGATCACGCCGTCCGGCGTGCCGCTCGCGCGCTCGAAGCTCGTGTAATACGCGCCGGAATCGATGCGCTGGCCGTGGCCGGTGCCGAGGCGGCCCTCCTTGGCGAGGCTGCCGACGCCGGAACCGTCCGATTCGCGCTCGGCACGGGGCGCGGGGGAGGGGGCGGCGCGATCCGCGTTGACCGTCGTCTCCGATGGCTGGTCGCGGGGCTCCGCGGCGGCGCTCGGCGGTCGTTGGCCGACCGCATCGTCGTGGTAATAGACCTTCTCGCTGAAGAGCGCGACGCCGATGACGCCCACATTGTCCGGCCGGCCGGTCCGGGCGGCGTAAGAGTCGGGCAGGGAGGTGAAGTAGAACGCCGCCACCTCGCCCATGTTCTTGCGCCAGCCGTCCACCGACAGCCGCCCGCGCGGGTCGAGCACGTACCCGCCCTGGTCGAACGAGGCGGTGCGTCCGGAAAGCACGTCCACCCCGTCCACGGAAGTGATGGCCAGCAGCCGACCGCCGGTCCGGTTGCGCACCCGGATCTCGTATTCGTGGCCGGGCTCGCCGGCGACATGGCGCTCTCCGGCATGCCAGTAGACGGGCAACAGTCGCCCGTCCGTGCGGTCATAGACTTCGACCTCGGCGGGCTGGCCGGCGAGGGCGGCGAGGGGACTGAGGAGAGCCGTCAATGCGACGGCCGGGAGCGTGTTCTGCTTCATCTTGGACTCCGGTGAGAGCGTACCTGCCTGCTCTAACGTCGCTGGTTTCCGGATCGGGTTTTGTATATACAGTCAGTTGATACTGGCGATCAGAAGGGAGTCGAGATGAAGCGCGGATTCTTCTCCCGGTTCGGCCGGACAGAGGCCGAGCCGGAGGCCAGTCCGGCTCCGGAAGCCATGCTAGGAGCGCCCGAAACCGCTCCCGAAAACGTCGCCGAAATCGTCCGCGAAATCGCCCGGCACGAGTTGCCGCCCACACCGCGTAAGGCGGCCATTTCGCTCCGCCTCGACGCCGAGGTGCTCGGCTGGTTCAAGGCCCAGGGGCCGGGCTACCAGACCCGGATCAACGCGATCCTGAAGGCGTACAAGGACGCTGCGGGCTGAAGCCGGCCAGCCGGAACCAGCGAATTCGAGCGGTCGTACCCCGTTTCGCGATTCGTCATTGGCTTGCCGAGTAATCGGATGTACATACACATCTGAAACCGCCCCGATTGCAGACCGCCCTTCCCCGAATTCCGCAGTACGGCGCTGCGCTTTCCCGCGCGGTGCCGGCCTCGACGAAGCGCCGTCCGCCTGCGACCGGGCGACCGCCGTCGCCGCCCGCGGCGCCTAAGATCGGGCCATGAAAACGCTCGCCGCCGTCTTGGTCTGCCTCCCTCTCGCAGCCACCGCCGCCGATTACGTCGAAGCGGTCGGGACGGCCCAGATCACCGGCCTCGAGAACTCCTATCCAGCCTGGTCGCCGGACGGTTCGCGGATCGCGTTCGAGTCCACGCGCGACGGTCCCGACGCTGACATTTTCGTCATGCAGGCCGACGGCACCGGGGTCGTGCAGCTCACGCGGAACGACGCTTACGACGGCACGCCGGCCTGGTCCCCGGATGGCCGATACCTCGTCTTCGCCAGCGAGCGGGACGGCAACGAGGAGGTCTACCGGATGCGCGCCGACGGGTCGGAGCAGGTCAACCTCAGTCGTCATCCCGGCGCTGACGGACACCCGCGGGTGAGCGCCGACGGGCGCCTCGTTTACTTCAACAGCAACCGCTCGAGCGACCCGGCGAGCTTCGCGCTCGGCACCATGGACCGGTCGCACAACCACGAGATCTACACGATGACCCCGGAGGGCGGCGACGTCCGCCGGGTGACCGATCTCGATGACTGGGACACCTACCCGGTGCCGTCGCCGGACGGGTCGCAGCTCCTGTGGCGGCGCATCGCACCGACGGGCGGCAAGTCCGAGTCGGGGCGGAACTCGGAAGTGTTCTGGATGAACCTGGCGACCGGCGAGCAGAGGAACGTGACCGCCAGCCAGGCCTATGACGGCTGGCCCGCCTGGTCGCCTGACGGCCGCCGGATCGCCTTCGCCAGCAACCGGGCAAATGCCGCCTTCGAGGCGTTCGATATCTACGTCGCGAACGCCGACGGCAGCAACCCGGTACGCGTGACCTTCGGCGATGGCCAGGAGCGCCTCGGCTCCTGGACCAAGCCCAGCTTCTCGGCGGACGGGCAGCGCATCCTCTGCACGCGCTCGGTCGGCGCCAGCGTCGATATCTTCGCGATCACGCTGAAGGCGCCGACGCGCTGAAGCGCCGGGCCAGCGCCTGCCGGCATTGCGGCGGTGCTGCAGCTGATTGAAGGCCGGGGAAACTGCGCGTTATGCGCGTTTCGGATGCGTATGACTATCCGAAAGACACGGTTTTCAGTGCGCTTCCAGCCGCGCGAGCGCGCGCTCGACCAGCGCCGCAAGCGCCGCCGGCCGTTCCCCGGGATAGCTGAAGTTGCGGCTGCCGTAGGCGGCGAGGTGCATGCCGCGCCCGTCGGGCCCAACGCGATAACTCGGGCAGAGAATCCGCGTCGGCCGCGGCGGCATCCAGCAGGCACCCGTGCCCTGGACGCGAACCGGGGCGCCCCC
>JANNKZ010000464.1:0-3082 GCA_031396515.1 Gammaproteobacteria bacterium | reverse complement strand
CGCATCGAG
This sequence comes from Gammaproteobacteria bacterium, assembly GCA_031396515.1. Classification (GTDB taxonomy): domain Bacteria; phylum Pseudomonadota; class Gammaproteobacteria; order Steroidobacterales; family Steroidobacteraceae; genus SCUD01. The sequence goes on along the minus strand of JANNKZ010000464.1, from coordinate 3,073 downwards.
GCGATCAGCGTCGCGAGCCGCGCACCCGGGTTCGGCGCAACGTTGCCGTAGTGGCCGGAGTGCAGGCTGGACGCCGGGCCGTAGACGGTCAGGCGGAAAGTGGTCACGCCGCGCACGCCGAGCGCGAGCCGGGCCAAACCGCGCGGATCGATCGGTCCATCGCCGAAGATCCAGAGGTCCGAGGCAAGCAGTTCCCGGTGGGTGATCAGCGTGCGCGCGAGATTCGGCGATCCCGCCTCCTCCTCGCCCTCGAGGAAGAACTTCAGGTTGGCGGAGAGCGGGATGTCCGCAGTCCGAAGTGCATCGATCGCCGCCAGCATCGCGACGATCGGGCCCTTGTCGTCGCTCGCCGAGCGCGCGTAGATGCGCGCTTCGTCCGGCAGCCGTGCGGGTGCGTCCTTCCAGTCGACCGGCGCGGCGCCGTCCTCGAGCCGGCCCATCCGCAGCACCGGCTCGAACGGCGGCGTCGCCCACGATTCCGGCGTGCCGACCGGCTGGCCGTCGAAGTGCGCATAGAAAAGGAGTGTGCGCGTGGCGCCGGGGGCCGCGAGCGCTCCGTACACCGCGACCGGCGCGCCCGGGGTCTCGAGGATGCGCGCGGCGATGCCGCGCTTTTCCAGCATCGCGACCAGGAGGTCGGCGTTCCTGCGAATATCGCCGCGGTCGGTCGCGACATTCGGCAGGGCGACCAGCGTCCGCAGTTCGCCGACGATCGCGGCTTCGTTCGCGGCGACGTGGGACTCGGCCGCGGCCATGGCCCGGGCGCTGGTTCCGGCGGCCGGCGTCTCGGCGGCGGCCGCTGCGGTGAAGCAGCCGATGGCGGCCAGTGAACAGGCGATCCGTCTCACAGTTTCGATGATCCCCGGCCTGCTGCCCCCGCGCAACCGCCCCGTTACCGTCTTGTCACCGCCTTGCGACTGACGCGGCGACCGGGCCGGAGCTAGCCTTTCGCGTCCGGCCCTTGTTCCGCCGGCGGAATACCCCCCATGTCGATCGATCTCGACCAGGTAACGAAGCGGTATCAGGGACTGTCGGTTGTCAACGACGTGTCGCTCGCCATCGAACAGGGCGAGTTCCTGGTCCTGCTCGGCCCGAGCGGCAGCGGCAAGAGCACGCTCCTGCGCGCGATCGCGGGCCTCGTCGAGACCGACCACGGCCGCATCTCGCTGCACGGGCGCGACGTCACCGGGGTTTCAGCCCGCAACCGCGGCGTCGGCTTCGTGTTCCAGCACTACGCGCTGTTCCGTCACATGACGGTCGCGGACAACGTGGAATTTGCGCTGCGTGTCCGGCGCATGCGCGCCGCCGACCGCCGCGAGCGCCGCGACGAGCTGCTGAGGCTGGTCGCGCTGGACGGCATGCAGGAACGCATGCCCGGCGAGTTGTCGGGCGGCCAGCAGCAGCGCGTCGCCGTCGCGCGCGCGCTCGCGCACCGGCCGGAAGTGCTGCTCCTCGACGAGCCTTTCGGCGCGCTCGACGCGAAGATCCGCGAAGAACTGCGGCGCGTCATCCGCCAGATCCAGCGCGAACTCGGCATCACGACCATCCTCGTCACCCACGACCAGGACGAAGCCTTCTCGATGGCGGACCGCATCGGCGTCATGCATCAGGGCCGCCTGCTCGAATGCGGCTCGCCCTCCGAACTCTACGCGCGGCCCGCAACGCGCTTCGTCGCGACCTTCCTCGGCGCCGCGAACCTGATCCTCGCCTACCGCTCGCCGAACGAGCTCCGCTTTGAGCGCCCGGATCCCTCCAGGCCGCCGCCGCGCGAGGTCGTTGCGGTGATCCGGCCCGAAGAGATCATCCTCTCGGGCGACGAGTCGCCGCCCGACATGCAGCGTGTCGGCACCGGCGTCGTCGAGGAACTGCAGTTCGCCGGGCCGACCGCGCGGCTGCGTGTGCGCATGCCGGCCGAAGGCCCGATGCCGGCGACACCGGACCGCTCATCCACCGACGGCAGCTGGATGCTCGATGCGCTCCGGACGTTTCCGCAGCAGCGCGCCCAGCCATTTACCATCGGCCAGCGTGTCGTGGTCGCGGCGCGGCGCATGCATTTGCTCCCGACGCCGATCTCGAGCTTCACGGTGGTCGCCGACGACGAGGCCGCGGCCGGACGCCTGATGCGGGTGCCGCTGCTCGCGACGCTCGCGACCCGCATGCAATGCCGCATCGACCGCCGCATCGGTACGGACGGCACGCCGCCGCCCGGGCTGCCGGTGCTGGCGTCGCGGGCGGGCGTCACGGACGAGGCGATGAATTACCTCCAGCGCGGCGCCACCCAGCTCATGGTGCTGCCGGACAACGCCGCGCCGCCGTCCCGTATCGTGATCCTCCCGGGCATCCGCGCCCGCACGGTCGCGCTCGCGGTGTCGGCGAGCCTGTTGCGCCATTTCCCCGCGCAGTCGGTGCTGCTCGCCGTGCATCCGGCCTCGACGCCCGAACGCGAGCGCGGTGACTGCCTGCGCCAGCTCCTCGACGTGCGCTCGGCCGCGCTCACCGAGCATGGCCTCGACATGCGCACCGAGATCCGCTTCGGCGAGCTCGACGAGGAGGTCGGACGCGAACTGGCGCTCGAGCCGAACACCCTGGTCGTGCTCGGCGTGGATTCCGCGGAGGGCGGCATCCCGCACGGTCTCGCGCAACAGCTCGAGGGCGGCCGGGCGCGGGCGGTCATGTTCGTCCACCCGGCCTCGGAGCGCTGAGCATGGCGCGCGGCTGGTTCCGCCAGGCGAGCCCGTTGCCCGGCTTCGGGCTGACGCTCGGCTTCACGACGTTCTTCCTGAGCGCGGTCATCCTGCTGCCGCTCGCCGCGCTCGTGGTGCGCGCCTCCGGCATGCCGCTCGCCGATCTCATTGACGTGCTGCTCGACGAGCGCGCGGTCGCTTCCTATCGCCTGAGCTTCGGCGCGGCCCTGCTCGCGGCCGCGGTCAATGTCGTGTTCGGCTTCATCGTCGCCTGGTCGCTGGTGCGCTACGACTTTCCTGGACGGCGCCTGCTCGATGCGATGATCGACCTGCCGTTCGCCCTGCCGACCGCGGTGTCCGGCATCGCGCTCGCAACCGTGTTCTCCCCG
>JANNKZ010000460.1:0-10855 GCA_031396515.1 Gammaproteobacteria bacterium | reverse complement strand
GAACACCTGTTTAGTGAACTTTCAAGCGATCCGCGCTACAAGGCGTTTCTGCGCAAGATGAACTTGCCCGAGACTACCGCTCGATCCGCGCCCTGACTGCCGCAAGCGACGGCCTGAGCACCCGCCAAGCCATCCCCGTGCCGCTCAATGCGGAAGCAGCGGCCGATTGGTTACACCTGCCACTTTGTTCGGCCCGATCGGACGGATCGTTGAGTGAGGGTGCGGACCTGACATGAACTCGAGCATGACTCGGCGAAGTCGTGCATTACATGGGCCAGCCTCGATTCCAGGCGTGTCTTTCGGCCACTCCGATGGTGATGAACGTCGCGTCATAGTCCGGTGCCGTCGAATACACTGCCCGGACCCGAATCGATGGGGCTGCCGGCGATATGACTTTTTGCACACGACAGGCTGCCGCGGCGGCACTGCTTGCAGGCCTGTCGCTGCTTCTCGCGGCGTGTACCACGTTGCAGGGCGCGCCGGGCGAAGGGGAAGCACCCTTCGAGAGCACGGAGGCTTCCGCGCCGCGGGAGCCGGAGTCCCCCGAGCACGAGGAAGCCGCCCCCGAAGCGCAGGCAACGGAAGGCGAAGTCCCGCTGTCCGTCGCCGAGTCGGAACCCCCGGAAATCTCCGCCCCGGGCGTGGAACTCGACGCGATCATCGTGACATTCCGGCGCGAGGAGCAGATCCGGGACCTGGTGTCGCAGGCTCGCGAGTTGCTGGAGGACCACGAGCTGGAGTACGTGTTCACGGGCAAGAAGAAGAACGAGACGCTTAGGGGCCGCCCGGTGGCCTTTGCGCTGTGGAGCGAGTCGGAAAAGGACTGGACCGTCGCGCGGCTCGAGATTCCCCGCCCGCCGGTGACCTGGAAGCCGGGCGGCAAGCCCCTGAAGTTCACCCTGCTCACACCGGGCATCCAGGCGCAGCACACCAAAGGCACGGGCGCCGAGCGGCTGATGTTCGCCTTCTCCCGGGACGGCGAGCCTCTCAAGGTTTACGGCCGGAAGTTCCCGGTGTTTGACGCCGAGCTGATCAAGAAGAAGCGCTGGCGGGCTGTCGCCGAAACCGCGAAGCCAATCGTCTACCTGCCGTTCACGGAAGATACCTTCGATCCCGACTTCGTCAGCGGCGGCCGGGATTTCCTGCTGTCCACCGCGCAACAGGCCATCGACGAGTTGCGGCTGGCCAAGGCGCCATCCGCCGCGTTCCCCGGCGAGGCGCTGGCCAATGTCGTGCCCGCCTCCGTCATCGCGACGCTCGCCGTGATCGAGCAGACCGACGACACGGACTTTATCTCGAAGGGGGAAGAGGCCTTCAACGAGGTGCTGAACCAGTACGGCCTGAAGCGCGGCGAGGCGTACCGTTACAGCGTCTCCAGCGCGGCGGCCATCGGCCCGATGCAGTTCACGAACCGCAGGGGCAACGGCACCTATTCCGCGGTGGTCCGGCGCTGTCCCGCGGCGCGGCTCGACCCGAACTTCGAGCGTGGCGCGACGGACCTGCTGAACGCCATGAAGGCAGCCATCTGTCTGTTCGACATCGAGCTGAAGCAGATGCGCGCGGAGATCCGCGCCGCGTACCGCGACAACCGGGAAGTCTTGGGCATTTTCCCGGTTGCCGCTTACAACGGCGGGCCCCGGAACGTCACGAAGCTCCAGAGCGTCATGAAGCGGATGAAGGTGAGCCTGACGGAACTGGGCCGCCCCGGGAAACAGCCGGCGAAGCCGGTGCCCTGCCCCTGCGTGTGGAAGGCGGTGGCATCGGACGTCATCCCGCTGACGATCCCGCGCTACAACAACGAGAACCGCTGGTACATCGAGAAGTACCAGTCGATCCTGAGCGCCTTCGAGGATGGCGAGCCGCCTGGTAAAGCCGCAAGTTTTGCGTCAACCGATGCGGCGGACCCTTACCTCTGGCTCGAGGAGATCGACAGCGCCCGCGCGCTCAACTGGGTGCGCGCGCAAAACGCCGCTACCAACCAGAAACTCGCGACGCAGCCGATCTACCAGGACCTGAGGCGCGAGGCGCTGGCCGCGCTCGATTCCCCTTCGCGCTTGCCAGACGTGGACCAGATGGGCCCGTGGATCTACAACCTCTGGAAGGACGATGCGCACCCGCGCGGCATCTATCGGCGCGCCACGCTGGAAGAATTCCGGAAGCCCGAGCCTGCCTGGGAAACGGTGGTCGACATCGACGAGCTCGCGAAGCGCGAGAGCACGCCCTGGGTCTTCCACGGCATGGATTGCCTGCCTCCGGAATACAAGAAGTGCCTGCTGTCGCTCTCGCCGGGCGGCGGTGACGCCGACGAGGTGCGCGAGTTCGATCCGGAGACACGCGCCTTCGTGCCCGATGGCTATTCGGTGCCTGTCGCCAAGACCGCGATCGCCTGGCGGGATGCGGACAGCCTCTTCATCGGCACTGACTTCGGGCCCGGGTCGCTCACGGACTCGGGTTATCCGCGCACCGTCCGGCTCTGGACGCGCGGCAACCCGCGCTCCCGCGCGCCGGTCCTCTACGAGACGAAGCCGGAGTCGGTGGGCGTGAACGGCTTCCGCCTGCGCTCTGAGGGCGGCGACATCGACCTGATCGCCGACAATCGCACGTTCTGGGAAACCGACTACTACCAGCTGCTTCCCGATGGGAGCCTGCACCGGCTCGATCTGCCGCCGACCGCCGAGATAAACGACCTGTACGCGGGAAAGCTGATCCTCGCGATGAAAGATGACTGGCAGCGCGGCGCGAAAACGTACGCGCGCGACAGCATCCTGGTCGCCGATCCCGCGGCATTGCGCAACAGCGGCGACGGGGCCGGCAGCGGCACCATCGAGGTATTGGCCGAATCCACGGGCAGCGAAGTGGTGCTCGGGGCCGTGTCCGCGAAGAGCGGGATCCTCGTCTCCGTGCTGGACAATGTGCGGGGCCGTCTCTACCGGTACGAGCAGGCGGCGCCGGCGTGGACGCGGCGGCAGATTCCCCTGCCGGACAACGGGAGCCTCGCGATCGAGTCGGTGGATGGCACGAGCGGCGACGCGTTCGTCACCTTCGAGGACTTCGTGACACCGCCCGCGCTCTACTACGTGGCGGACCAGAACCCTGTTGCAGAGCCAGTGAAGCAGCAGTCACCGACCTTCGACGGCAGCCGCTTCGAGGTGAGCCAGCACTGGGCGATCTCGGCCGACGGCACGCGGGTGCCCTACTTCCTGGTGGCGCCGAAGGGTATGACGCTCGACGGCAGCCGGCCGACGCACATCTTCTCGTATGGCGGCTTCCGCAATGCGCTCGTGCCCTCGTACTCCGGGAGCTACGAGCAGCTTTACGGCGCCTACGGCAGGACCTGGCTGGACCGCGGCGGCGTCTTCGTACTGGCGAACATCCGTGGCGGCGGCGAGTTCGGCGAGGCCTGGCACCAGGGTGCGGTGAAGGCGAACCATGTTCGCTCTTTTGAAGACTTCGAGGCGGTGGCGGCGGACCTGATCGCCCGCAAGGTGACTTCGAAAGAGCGCCTCGGCATCGAGGGCCGGAGCAACGGCGGCTTGCTGGTGCTGTCAACGATGGTGCGACGTCCAGACCTCTACGGCGCGGCCATCTCCGGCTCACCTCTCGCGGACATGCGTCGCTATCACCAGTTGCTCGCAGGCGCGAGCTGGGTGGATGAGTTTGGTGATCCGGACAAGCCGGAGGAATGGGCGTGGATTGCGCCCTACTCGCCTTACCAGAACGCGGCGCGCGGGTTGGGTTACCCGCCGGTGTTCTTCTATCTTTCGACGCGCGACGACCGGGTGCACCCGGGCCATGCGCGCAAGATGGCGGCGCGGCTGGAGGAGCTGGGGTACGACGTGTCGTATTACGAGGAGATCGAGGGCGGCCACGGGGCGAGCGTCACGAACGAGCAACTCGCGCATAGGCTGGCGCTGTCGTACACGCATTTGTGGATGCGGCTGGGCGCAGCCGGCCCAGTCGCACCACCTTAGGACTCGGCCGCGCCTGCGACGACCTTCGAAGCATCACACGTCGCCGATGCGCTTGCGCAGGTCAGCTTCGCGCGCCTGCTCTTCAGGCGTGAAGCCCTCGCCGAAATCCACCGCCTCGTAGTACGGACGAATCTCGAGATCCGATTCTTCGCCAGGCATCGGGTTCGGGCACTTCTTCGCCCACTCGACTGCCTCTTCCATCGACTTCACTTCCCAGATCCAGAAGCCCGCAACGAGCTCCTTGGTCTCGGCGAACGGCCCGTCGATGACGGACCGCTTCGTGCCGTTGAAGCGAATGCGCTTGCCGAACTTACTGGGCTTCAAGCCGTCACCGCCCTTCATGATGCCGGCCTTGACGAGTTCTTCGTTATACCTACCCATCTCGGCGAACATCTTCGCCATCTTCTCGGGTTCCTTGAAAAGCGTTTCCGCTTCGCTGTTCGGCGTGGCCTTCACGAAAACCATGACTTTCATCAGTCGTACTCCTTTGATTGGAGAAGCTTCAGATCATTCGATTCGCTGAGTAGTCGAGCCAGCCTCTCCAAGATCGACATGTCTTTTGAGAAACCGTGCCGAAGGATGAACTCGGCACGCTTCGCATGTGAGATCGAGCCACTTCGGACACAGTTGAAAAGCAAAGGGGACCCAAAATCGGGTCCCCTTTGCTTTTCAATTGGCGCGCCCGGAGAGATTCGAACTCCCGACCCCTTGGTTCGTAGCCAAGTACTCTATCCAGCTGAGCTACGGGCGCGTTGGGGCGCGAATCCTATCACAGGATGCCCGGATTGTTGATCCGGCCGGAGTGGAATCTTCAGTCTTTTCGGGCGCTTAGGGATCGCAACCCGTCGGCGATGCAGTCCACGATCCCGCGCGCATGGGCATGCCCCGGATCGCGCTCGGGGTCGTAGATTGCGAAGTCGGTGCCGGCGATGCGGCCGGACGCGACGAGCGCCGCCACGAGTTCGGCCAGCTGCCGGTAATCGAAGCCGGGGCTCCCGGGCGAATCCACCGCCGGCATCACTTTCTCGTCCAGCACATCGAGATCGACATGCAGCCAGGCGCGGTCAAGTCCGCGCTCATTCAGCCGCTCGATCACCCGCCGCGCGGCCGCAGCAATCCCGCCGTCGAGAACGTCCTGGACGTCGAGTCGCGTGATCTCGGTCGACAGGATGTCGCCGTAGTACTCCATGAAACCGGGCTGATTCCGCCCGCGCTCGCCGACCTGAATCGTATCGGCGTCGTCGGCCAGTCGCTCGAATTCGGGCCAGTCGGTCAGCAGCGCCTCGCCGCGGCCGGTCGCGAGCGCCAGATCCATGCCGGCCGCCGAACCGAGCGTCTGTGGCGTCGCGTAGCTCTTCTCCTGCGCGAAGTCGCTGTGCCCGTCCACGTGCACCAGCCCTCTCCCGCCGGCCTGACGAAGCCCCAGCAGGCTCCCGAGCAGCACACTGCAGTCGCCGCCGACGACCACCGGAAAGCCATGCACGGCCAGGATGTCCTTCACCTTGGCGGCGACCGCGAGCGAGAACGCCTGGATGCTGTTGCCATTGCGGATTCGGGTGCCCGGCTGGGCGTCGAACTGATAGAGCGGCCGCTCGAGGCGGTACGCGGCGACGGCATCGAGTGACTCACGCAAGCCCGCATCCATCAGAACCTGCGGCGCTCGCCAGGTGCCGGGCTGGCTACCGTTCTCCGGCCGCAGGCCGAGATTGGAGGGCGCGAGCACGAGGCTGATGGGCAGGCGCGGCTCCTGGGCCGCCCTTGCCGCCCGCCCGCCGAGCAGCGTCGCGCCTGCGAAGAGACTGAATTCGCGCCGGGTCATGCGCATGGCCTGTGGGCTGCCTTCGGTGTAACCTGCGTTCAGTCTTACATCAGTTAGAGCAGCTGTCAACCTATGAAATCGTTTTTACCAGTTATAGAGCCTCACGACTTCGAACTTGCCGATTTCGTGGCCGGGGACCCGGCGCTCGATTTCGTCAATACGGTGACGGCGCGCGATGCCGAGCCGCGTGACTGGCTCGATGGGTTTCCACGGCTCCTGGAATGGGCGGGCCACGCGGCGGTGCTGCCGGACAAGACGCTCCGCACGCTCGCCCGTCGGGCCAAGGCCGATCCCGCGGCCGCGAGGAAGGCACTCGCGCGCGCCAAGGCGCTGCGCGAAGTCATGTACGAAATCCTGGAAGCCTTGGTCTGGAACCGCGTGCCGGCCGCCGGCTCGCTCGCGCTCCTGCGCAAGCACTGGCTCGCGGGCGCGTCGGCGCACCACTTTCACTTCGACCAGGGTCGGCTCCATCGGCATGTTCCGGGCGACACGGCGGATCTCGACCTGATCGCGGCGATCGTCGCCTGGCGCATGGTCGAACACGTGCTGCCAATGCCTTCGGAGCGGCTGCGGCTCTGCGCCGGGCCCGAGTGCTCCTGGCTGTTCGTCGATCGCTCGAAAGCCGGCCGTCGCCGCTGGTGCGACATGGCGGTCTGCGGCAACGCCGCGAAGTCGCGGCGCCACTACGCGCGGGAACGGTCTAAGGCTTAGGCGCGGCCGCAGCCTGCTGCAGCCGGGCCGCGGTAGCCTCGGCCTGCTCCAGCGCGCGCAGTACGTTGCCGCCGGCGATCTTCGAGAGGTCCTCGTCGCTCCAGCCGCGCCGGACCAATTCGGCGAACAGGTTCGGGAACATGGATACGTCCGACAGGCCCTCGGGCCAGTTGGTGTTGCCGTCGAAGTCGCTGCCGATGCCGATGTAGTCCACGCCTGCCACTTTCCGGATGTGGTCGATGTGGTCGGCGACGTCGGCGACGCTGACAGCCGGCATCTTGACCTTGGCTTTCAACTCGTCGTAGATCGCGGATTGTTCCTCCGGCGTCTTTCCCTTGGCGCGTGCCAGGTATTCGCGAATCATGGGCAGCGTCACGTCGGCCGCGGCCTGCGAGACGAATCCTGAGACGAACGTCACCATGATCACGCCGCCGTTCTTCGGCAGCAGCGCGAGCACGTCGTCGGGCACGTTGCGTGGGATCTCGCAGACCTCGCGCGAAGCGCTATGCGAGAAGATCACCGGCGCCTCAGAGACGCGGATCGCATCGCGCATGGTATCGGGCGATGTGTGCGACAGATCGACCAGCATGCCGAGCCGGTTCATCTCGTGCACGACCTGCTCGCCGAAGGCATTCAGCCCGTTGTGCTGCGGCGGATCCTGCATGGCGGAATCGGCCCAGTTGGTGTGCGCGTTGTGCGTGAGCGTCATGTAGCGCACGCCGAGGTCATAGTAGGCGCGCAGCGCCCCCAGTGAATCCTCGATCGCGTGTCCGCCTTCGAGGCCGAGCATGGAGCCGATGCGGCCGGCTTTCTTGGCCGCGCGGATGTCCGCGGCGGTGCTCGCGAGCGCGAAGGTGTCGGGATAGCGCGCAATCAAGCGTCGCGCGATGTCGATTTGTTCGAGTTGCGTCTTGGCAAAGCCGCCGGCCGCTTCGGGCGGCGTGTACACGGACCAGAACACGGCGCCGACCCTGCCCTCGCGCAGTCGCGGAATGTCGGTTTCGCCGACTCCGGGCGCGTGGGACCGAATGTCATACGCATTGACGTCGCCCGGCGCTTCCTTGAATTCGCGGATCGCCCACGGCAGGTCGTTGTGCCCGTCGAACAGGATCGAGCGGTCGAGCACCTGCTTCGCATGTTCGAGCGCTTCGTCGGCGTGGATGGGCGCCGCAACGAATACGGCGATGGCGGCGGCAATCGGAATGTACTGACGCATAAGCGGGAATCCTAGCAAGAACCATCGCCCTTCACGGGCGTCGTATTGATATGACAGACAAATCCGGGTGCCTTCGCCGGTCAGGTCCGGCGCTTGCTCAACTGCGTCAGCAGCGTGGCATTTCGGAGGGAGTGAGCGAGCATGCCGGGCGTGAGCGAAGCTGCGAGCTGGACGTCGTAGGCGCCCGCTCGCATGACTTCGACCACGGTACGCAATTCGAAAGCGTCGGCCACGACGACCATGCCCGGCGGCCGGTAGGGCGTCTGCTTGCGCGCGCCGTACAGGACGTCGAGTGCGGGACTCTCGCCAATGCCGAGATGCACGACCAGCGCATCGACTTGCTGACGGGCGAGTATCGCGAGCGCGGCGGGCGCGTCCGTCACGCTCTCAATCTCGAATTCTCCGGCGAACTGGGCGGCGAGCGCAGGCAGGTCGTTCGTGCTCGCCACCAGCAACAGCTTCACTTCCCGTACTCCCCCACATTCCCAGAAATACCATGTTGAAGCTGTCCTTCCGTCGCCGCAAGTGGGCCTGGATCGCCGGTGCTCTCGTGGTCCTGCTGATCGCCTTGCGCGTGGCCCTGCCCTCAATCGTGAAGGACATCGCCAACGAGCGGCTCATGGCGCACGAGCATTACGACGGTCACGTCCTGGACGTGGATCTGGCGCTCTGGCGCGGCGCCTATCGCCTCGAGGGTGTCCAGATCGTCAAGACCGGCGCCGACCAGCCGGCGCCCTTCTTCGACGGCGACCAGATCGATTTGTCCATCGAATGGAAAAGCCTGTTTCGCGGATCGCTGGTGGCCCAGCTCGCGCAAGCGATCGATTCGCGGCTCACGCCCGGCTGACTCGCTCCTGCTCGACGAAGGCTTCGATCGTTCGGGCGAGTACGACCATCGGCACGCCGCCCGTCTGCACCACGGTTTCGTTGAAGCGCCGGAAATCGAATTTCGCGCCGAGATCGGCCTGCGCCTTGGCGCGCAGGCGATTGATCTCGCTGTGGCCGACCTTGTAGCCGCAGGCCTGGCCCGGCCACGCGCAGTAGCGATCCACTTCGCTGCGAACTTCCTCCTCACCCGAACCGTTGGTGCTCGCGAACCACTGGATCGCCTGCTCGCGCGTCCAGCGCTTCACGTGCAGGCCCGTGTCCACGACCAGCCGGCAGGCGCGAAAGGCGATGGACTGCAGGTAGCCGAGGCGGTTGATTGGATTCTCGTCGTAGACGCCGAGTTCGGCCGCGAGCTGTTCGGCATAGAGCGCCCAGCCTTCCGAATAGGCGTTGAACGCGAGCAGCGACCGCACGAGCGGCAGGCGGAAGGCGTATTCGCCTTGCCAGACGTGGCCCGGCAGCGATTCGTGATAGGTCAGCGTCGGCAGGCTGTACGTCGTCCAGAGCGCCGTCGTGCCCAGGTTGATCCAGAACGTGCCCGGCTTCTTGCCGTCGATGCTGCCCGGGCCGCCATAGGCGCCGGGCGCACCCGGCTCGACTTCCGGCGACATGCGCTTGATCTCGAAATATCCCGGTGCCGGCGTCGCGAACGCGCGCGGCAACCGTGCGCGAATGTCGGCCACGATCTCCTGCAGGTAGGCCAGGATTTGCGCGCGCCCGCTGTCGTCGTCCGGGTACAGAAAGCGCGGATCCTTGCCGAGCGCCGTCATCCGCTCGCCCACGCTGCCCTGCGTCAGTCCCTGCTTCTTCAGGATCGCGTCCATCTCGGACTGCAACTCCGCCAGTTCCTCTCGGCCGCGGTCGTGGATTTCGTCCGGCGTCATGCGCGTCGTGGTCGAGGCGCGGAGCGTCCATGCGTAATAGGCGTCGCCCCGGGGCAGTTTCCAGACACCGGCATCGGCGGTCGCTCGCTGGCGATGCGCTTCGAGTTCCGTGATCTGGCGGTCGAGCGCGGGGGCAATCTTGTCGGCGGCAATTTTCGCAGCTTGAGCGTCGTACTCGCCCGCAAGTCCTTTCTCCTTGGCCTGCTTGGCGAGCGCAGCGACCATCGGCCAGTCGGCGACGTTGCCGCCGCGCGAGATGCGCGCCTGGGCGAGCGTCTTGTCGAGCAGGAAGTCCGGAGCGATGACGCCTTGCGCGGCCGCCGAATGCAGGCGGCCGGTCTCGCCGTCGAGCTGGGCCGCGTAAGCCTCGAGCCGAGCGAGATAGGCATCCGCATCTTCGCGGTTCGCAACTGAATGCTGCTCCACCAGGATGTTCGGGATCTCGAGGAAGGCGCCGGTGTTCTGCGCAACGACGTAAGGCGCGTTCCGCCACGACCAGTTCTGGTTCAGGAGCGCGACGTCGCCGTAGGAGAACTTGAAGCCCTCGGCCGCAGTTTCGTGCGCGGTCAGGAGGACGTCGAGGTCGGTACGCGCGGCCTCGTCGAGCGTCGCGGTGTCCACCGCCCGCATCCGTTCGATGCGCTTCGCGACCCGCACGGCGATCGCCGCCTGACCGGCCGCGGAGCGGTCGGTCAGCCGCGCCTTCAACGGCGCGCGAGTGCCGTTGTCGATGCCGAGGGTGGTCGTGTTCTCCGGATAGTCGGCGAGCATTTCTTCGGCGATGTCGGCGAGGAGCGTATCCACCGCGCTGCTGGCGCCATTCGCGGCCAGTACCCGGCGATTGGCCAGGACTGCAATGACTGCGCCCGTTCCGGCGATGAATTCGCGGCGATTGCTTCCCATCGTGGTGCGCATCCTCGTCTTCGGAATGCGCGAATCATAGCCGGATTGGACAGCCTGCTCGCATCACCAGTATCGTGCGCCGGGGCGCGTGCGCGCTCCGTCAGGGGGTGCTGATTGAACATTGACCACGATGACAGGCGGGACAACCGGTGAGCCCCGGTGCAACCGCCCTCGTGCCATTGAGCTCACTGGATGAGGACGCCTGGGACGACCTGATCAGCTTCATCGAAGAGCGGCGCGTCATCCCCATCATCGGGCCCGAGCTGCTGCTGGTCCAGACCGACCAGGGGCCCCGCCTGCTCCATGACTGGCTTGCCGCGAAGCTGGCGCAGCGTCTCAACGTGGACGTCACGCAGCTGCCCCAGCCGTACACGCTCAACGACGTCGTCTGCTGGTTCCTGGGCGCGCGGGGCCGGCGCGAAGAAGCGTACGTACGCCTGCGCGGCATCCTCAAGGATGCCGC
>JANNKZ010000378.1:0-4140 GCA_031396515.1 Gammaproteobacteria bacterium | reverse complement strand
GCGAAACCGAGGCCCGGGAATTCGCGGCCGAAACGGCCGGTATCGATGGTCACGATTCAGTCCTTCGCCGCGTCCGGCACGGCATGCACGCTGACCATCGTCAGCACCTGATAGCTGGCGACCGTCTCTCCGGCCTGGTTGGTGATTTCCGTGTCCCAGCTGACCTCGCCCCAGCCCTTGTCGGCGCGCAGCGATTTCTCGCGGCAGGTGAGCCGCACTTTGATGCGGTCGCCTGGCTTCACCGGCTTCACGAACCGGAGCGCGTCGAGTCCGTAATTGCCGAGCAACGGGCCGTAGCCCGGATCGACGAAGAGCCCAGCGGCCGCCGATATCAGGAAATAGCCGTGCGCGACGCGCCCGCCGAACAGCGGATTGCGCGCCGCTTCGCGCTCGTCCATGTGCGCGTAGAAGTTGTCGCCGGACAGCGCGGCGAAGCGCTCGATGTCCAGGACGGTGACCTCGCGCTCGGCCGAACGAAAGGTGTCGCCGATGGCGAGCGCATGGAAGGGCTTGCGGAATGGATGCGTGCCCGGGTCGCGCTCGGTGCCGCCGCGTACCCAGCGCTGGCCCACGGCCGCGATCGTGTCGGGCGAACCCTGGACGGCCGTGCGCTGCATGTAATGCAAGACGCCGCGAATGCCGCCGAGCTCCTCGCCACCGCCGGCCCGTCCCGGACCCCCGTGCACCAGTGGCGCGAGCGGCGAGCCGTGGCCGGTCGATTCCTTGGCGCAGTGCCGGTTCACCACCAGCACGCGACCATGATACGGCGCGAGCCCGAGCACGAGTTCGGCTGCGACCCGATCGTCGGCGCTGAAGACCGAGCCCGCAAGGCTGCCCTCGCCGCGGCGCGCGAGCGCGATCGCCTGCGGCACGTCGTCATAGCCGATCACGGTCGACACCGGGCCGAAAGCTTCGACGGAATGCACGGCCCGCGCCGCCATCGCATCGCGACAGAGCAGCAGCATGGGCGGCAGGAAAGCGCCGCGCGTGCGGTCGCCGCGAATTTCGGCGGCGGACGGATCGCCGCTCACGAGTTCCGTTTCGCTCCGCAATTCCGCGACGCGCGCCAGCACTTCATCGCGCTGCGCGAGGCTCGCGAGCGGCCCCATGCGCACGCCCTCGGTGCGCGGGTCGCCAACGACCGCTTTCGCGAGTTCCGCCTGCAGCGCGCCGACCACCTCGGCCAAGCGCCGGGTCGGCACGATCGCCTTGCGGATCGCCGTGCACTTCTGCCCGGCCTTCACCGTCATCTCGCGCGCGACCTCGCGCACGAACAGGTCGAACTCCGGCGTGCCGGGCGCCGCGTCCGGGCCCAGCACCGAGGAATTCAGCGAATCGGTCTCGGCCACGAAACGCACGGAGTGCGCGATCACGGCCGGGTGCGTGCGCAGCTTCGCCGCGGTCGATGCGGAGCCGGTGAAGGAGACGACGTCCTGGCAATCGAGGTGCTCGAACAGGTCGCCGACACCTCCGCAAATGAGTTGCAGTGCCCCGGCAGGCAGGAGCCCGGTTTCGACGATGCGCCGCACGACGAGTTCGGTCAGGTAGGACGTTGCGGTCGCCGGCTTCACGATCGCGGGGACACCGGCGAGCAGCGCCGGCGCGAGTTTCTCGAGCATGCCCCAGACCGGGAAATTGAAGGCATTGATGTGGACGGCCGCGCCCTCGAGCGGCACGCAGATGTGCTGGCCGACGAAGCTCCCGCCCTTCGACAGCGGCTCGACCGGCCCGTCGAGGTAGACGCGGCCATTCGGCAGTTCGCGCACGCCCTTGCTCGCGAACACGAGCATCGTGCCGATGCCGCCGTCGATGTCGATCCAGGAGTCGGTCTTGGTCGCGCCGGTGCGAGTGGACAGCGCGTAAAACTCGTCCTTGAAATCGAACAGCTTCTTGCCGAGCGCGCGCAGCATGGATGCGCGCTCGTGGAAAGTCATCGCCCGCAGCGCCGCGCCGCCGGCCGCTCGCGCATGCGCGAGCATGGCGCGATAGTCGAGCCCGCCGCTCGCGGACTCGGCCACGGTCTCGCCGGTGCTGGCATCGACCAGCAGGCTGGTGCGCCCGGCGCCGTTCTGCCATCGATCCTGGGCATAGCTCTGAAGCGGCATGCGATCCCTCCGGTCAGTCAGCCGTGCGCGCAGCCTGCCAGGCCGCGAAAGTCGATTGCTTGCGCGCCAGCTCGGCGACCAGCGCGGCCGGCTCCCAGTAGCGTTCGCCTTCCCGTTTCGCGATCGCGCGCATGGCCTTCGCGACCGGTTTCAGGCCGATCACGTCGGCGTGGAACATCGGCCCGCCGCGGTGCCGGGGGAAACCATAGCCGTTGCACCAGATGACGTCGATGTCGGCCGGGCTCGCCGCGATGCCCTCCTCCAGAATCCGCGCGCCCTCGTTGACGAGCGCAAGGATGCAACGGTCGACGATCTCCGCATCGGCGACGGCACGTTGCTCCACGCCGAGCCGGGCCGCCTCAGCGCGGATCAGTTCCCGCGCTTCCGGGTCCGGCCGGCGCTCGCCGCCCGCCCCGTCGTAGCGATAGAACCCGCGGCCGGTCTTCTGGCCGAAGCGGCCGAGTTCCGCGAGCGCGTCGGACACGCGGTAGAACCGCGGATCGCCTGGCTTTCCCGCCCACTCGCGCCGCGCGTGGAAGCCGATGTCGAGGCCGGCGAGGTCGCCGACCGCGTTCGGTCCCATGGCCATGCCGAATTCCTGCAGCGCCTCGTCGATCTGCTCGGGCGACGCACCCTCGAGCAGCAGCAGCTCCTTCTCGCGGCCGTAGGCGTAGAGCATGCGGTTGCCGACGAAGCCAAAGCAGTTGCCGACGGTCACGCCGATTTTGCCGGCGCGTCGTGCGAGTGCTTGCGTGGACGCCAGCACCGTCGCCGAGGTCGCCCCGCCCTTCACGATCTCGACCAGGCGCATCACGTGGGCCGGACTGAAGAAATGCATGCCGACGACGTCGGCCGGCCGGCCACTGGCCGCGGCGATCGCGTCGATGTCGAGCGTGGAGGTGTTGGTCGCGAGCACCGCGTCCACGCGGCAGAGCCGCCCGAGTTCCGCGAAAACGCCGCGCTTGACCTCGAGATTCTCGAACACGGCTTCGATCACGAAGTCGGCCGCCGCGAGCGCGTCGAGCGATCCGGCTCCCTGCAGGCGGGCCGTCGCGGCGGCCGCGGCCGCCGCATTGAGCCGGCCCTTGCGCATCGCGGAGGCGATCGCGGCCTCGACACGCGCAAGCCCGGCTGCGAGCGCCTCGGCCTTGGTATCGACGAGCGTCACCGCGATGCCATTCGTGACGAGGCTGGTCGCGATGCCGGCGCCCATGGTGCCGGCACCGAGCACGCCCGCCTGGCGCACTTCGCGCACCAGTGCGCGTTCCGGCGCGGGACCGCGCTCGGCGAAGAACAGGTGGCGGAGCGCCCTCGACTCGCTCGATTCCTGGCACTCGGCGAAGAGCATTCGCGCGCGTGCGAGTGCCGTATCGAATGGCAGCATCGCCGCCGACGCCAGCGCCTCGACGATGCGCGGCGGCGCCGGCAGGCGGCGCTGCGCGTCCGGTATCGCGTTCAGCGCCTCCTCGAAATCGGCTGGGCGCGACGGCGGCAGCGGCAGGTCGCGCACGCGCCGGGGCGCTTCGCCCTGCGCGGCCAGCTCGCGCGCCCAGCCAATCGCGCCCTCGCGCAGGTTACCGTCGATGCGCCGGTCGACGACACCGAGTTCGATCGCTGCCTCGACGCCGACCGGCTTGCCGCCCGTCATCATCGCAAGCGACGCGTTCCAGCCGGCAAGACGCGGCAGCCGCACGGTGCCGCCGGCGCCCGGCAGGAGCCCGAGGTTCACTTCCGGGAAACCGAGCTGCAGATCGCCTGCCGCGCAACGGTAATGGCAGGCGAGCGCGGTTTCTGCGCCGCCGCCGAGGGTCGCGCCGTGCAGGGCAGCCACCACCGGCTTCGCGCAGGCCTCGAGCCGCGACAACAGGCCGGGTAGCATCGGTTCGCGCGGCGGCGCATCGAACTCGCGCACGTCGGCGCCGGCGATGAAATTGCGGCCGGCGCCGCAGAGCACGATCGCGCGAACCGCAGCGTCGGCGTCGAGTGATTCGATCGCGGCGAGGAAGGCTTCGCGCACCGGCTGCGACAGCGCATT
>JANNKZ010000374.1:0-3064 GCA_031396515.1 Gammaproteobacteria bacterium | reverse complement strand
CACGGATCGTCTTCGGGTCGCCGACCAGATCGATGTCGATCTCCGACGGATGGATCGCGCTGTCGTCGTCCGGGTACTCGCCGGTGACCGTTTGCAGGAACAGCGACTCGGGCAGGCGCATGCCCTCGTCCTCGGCATATTTTGCCGCCGGCATGATCTTGCCGCGCGCGACGCCCGCCATGTCGGGGATGATCGCCTCAACTTCGGTGATCGCGTGATCCTTCAGGAACTGCTGGATGGCGCTCATCGGCGGGTCCTTGCCGCGCGTTCGCGGCCGGCCTTGCCGAAAGCCGAAAACAGCGCGCGTGAGAACGGATTTTCCATCACCTGCCATTCCGGGTGCCACTGCACGGCGAGTGCGAAGGCCTCTGCGTCGGCGACGCGGAAGGCCTCGATCACGCCGTCATCCGCTTTCGCCTCGGGCACGAGCCGCGATGCGAGCCGGTCCACGCCCTGCGAATGCAGTGAATTCACCTTGATGCGGTCCTGGCCCGCGATGCCGTGCAGGAGTCCGCCCCTGACCAGTTCGATCTCGTGCACGGGCGCGTACTGGACCTCGAGCGGCGCCTTGGTGTCCTCGCGGTGATCGAGGTTGCCCGGCTGTTCCTGCAGCTTCTGGCACAGCGTGCCGCCGAAGGCCACATTCATTTCCTGGAAGCCGCGGCAGATGCCGAAGACCGGCATCCCGGCGGAAACCGCTGCCTCGATCATCGGCAGCGTGGTCGCGTCGCGCTCAGGGTCGTGCCAGGTACCGGGATCGGAAGCTAACCCCTGATACCGGTGCGGCTCCACATTCGAGGGGCTGCCGGTGAACAGGATGCCGTCGAAGGACTCGAGCCAGTCATTCAAATAGCCGTCGCCGAGCGCCGGCACGAGCACGGGCGCCGCGTCCGCCGCCTGGGCGATCGCGTTGATGTACTTTTCACCGACCGCATGGAACCAATGCGAGCCCAATAGGCGGCGATCGGCTGGAATCCCGATGACAGGCTTTCGCATAGGCGTCTGTTAATTATTTTGAACGGCCACCGGTATGGCAGCCAGTTCAACGGGGTCATTGTCTCACACTCGGGGGGGCTCCCGCCCGTCCGGGAAATCCCCTAAATGGCCCTCAGTTCGGCCAGATTTGAGTTTTCGACCGGACATAATGCGCTGCGGCAACCTTGCCCAAAGCGAGGGCGGCTGGTTATCCTGCCGGGCGCCCCGATCGCGCCGGCGCACCAAGATCTTAAACGTGCGGTGATGTCATGGCCCTCGTCCGGGACGATTATTCCAATGCCGAGACGTTCCTGGCTGCCCGGCCGGCGGTGCGGTCGGTCGACTTGCTGCTGCCGGACCTCTGCGGCGTCCTGCGCGGCAAGCGCGTGGACCTCGCCGACCTGCCTGCCGTCTATGAACGCGGCATGTACCTGCCCGGTTCGATGTTCGCGCTCGACGTGCTCGGCGGCACCATCCAGGCAACCGGCCTCGGATTCGACGAGGGCGATGCCGACCGGCCCTGCCTGCCCGTGCCGGGCTCCCTCTTCACCTCGCCCTGGCTCGGGCCGGGCATCGCCCAGCTCCAGGTGCAGATGCTCGACCACGACGGGGCGCCGTTCTACGGCGATCCTCGTCACGTGCTCGACACTGTGCTCGAGCGCTACGCTGCGCGCGGCTGGCGCCCGGTGGTCGCGATCGAACTCGAGTTCTACTTCGTGGATCCCGAGCGGACGCCCGAGGGTCATGCGCAGCCACCGCTTTCGCGCCTGACGGGGCGCCGCGAAACCCGCACGCAGATTAATTCGATGGCGGACCTCGATTCGGTCTCCGACATCCTGACCGAGATCGCGGCGACCTGTGCCGAACAAGACATCCCGACCGGCGCCGCGCTCGCGGAGTACGGGCCGAATCAATGGGAAGTAAATCTCCGCCACGTCGCCGACGCGCGCCTCGCCTGCGACCAGGCGATCCGCTTCAAGCGCGCCGTGAAAGGCGTAGCGCTCCGGAACGGTCTCGAAGCGACCTTCATGGCGAAGCCCTATGCCGACATGGCCGGCAGCGGCATGCACATCCACGTGAGCGTGCTGGACGGCGCCGACCAGAACATCTTCGCCTCGGCCGATGTGCTCGGGAACGATCTGCTCAAGCAGGCGGCCGCGGGCCTGCTCGCAACCATGGCGGACGGCATGGCGATCTTTGCGCCGAATGCGAACAGCTACCGCCGCATGAAGCCCGAAGCCTATGTTCCGATGCACGCAACCTGGGGTTACAACAACCGCGGCGTTGCCGTGCGCGTGCCGGTGTCGGGCCCCGACGACCGGCGTCTCGAGCACCGCGTCGCGGGCGCGGATGCGAATCCTTACCTCGTTGCCGCCGCCGTACTGGCCGGTATGCTGCACGGCATTGAGCGCAAGCTCGCGGCGCCCGAGGCCGTGACCGGCAATGCCTATTCGCAGCGCCTGCATGCGTCGCGCCTCCCGTGCGATTGGCCGACCGCGCTCACGCGCTTTGGCGCGAGCGGGACGCTGCGCGAATATCTCGGCGAGCGATTCGTGCGCCTCTATGAACTGACGCGACGCGGCGAGATGCAGGATTTCCAGTCGCGCGTGACGCCGCTCGACTTTGCCTGGTACCTGGAGCCGGTGTGAGCCTGAAGCCCGCAGACAGCTGGTATGAGGCGACCGCAAATCGCGCGGCCGCCGAGCCTGCGCTCGCGGGTGACGTCGAGGCCGACGTCTGCGTCGTCGGCGCGGGTCTCTCGGGATGCTCGACGTCGCTGCACCTAGCCGAGCGCGGCTACAAGGTCGTGCTGCTCGAGGCCGAGCGCGTGGGTTACGGCGCGTCCGGTCGCTCAGGCGGTCAAATCATTCCGGGCTATTCCTGCGGCATGCCGAAGCTGGCCGCGCAGCTGGGCAAGGCCGATGCAAAGCGCCTCTGGGACTACAGCATCGAGGGCATGGAGTTGACGCGCGCGCTCATCGAGCGCAATCGCATCGACTGCGATCTGGCCTGGGGCCACATCCATGCCGCCATCAAACCGCGCCAGCGCGAGGAACTGCTCGAATGGCAGCGCGAACAGGAAGGCGAT
>JANNKZ010000371.1:0-11250 GCA_031396515.1 Gammaproteobacteria bacterium | reverse complement strand
CGGCATCCAGGAGCTCGGCGCGACCGGCCGCGGCGAGAACATGGAAATCGGCACCTGGATCGAGAAGAGCGTCGATCACGAGCTGTCGGGCAACGTCATCGACCTGTGCCCGGTCGGCGCGCTGAATTCCAAGCCCTTCCGCCATCGCGCGCGCTCCTGGGAAATGACCGAGCACGCGCTGGTCTCGCCGCACGACCCGATCGGCACCAACCTCTGGGGTCACGTGCTGCGTGGTCGCCTGATGCGCGTGGTGCCGCGCGTGAACGAGGAAATCAACGAGACCTGGATCGCGGATCGCGACCGTTTCTCGTACGAGGGCGTCTACGCAGCGGACCGGCTAAACACGCCGATGATGCGCGTCGAGGGCCGGTGGCGCGAAGCTGGCTGGGAGGAGGCCTTGTCCGCCACGGCGGCGCTCCTGCGGGATGCGGCGCAACAGGCTGGCGGCTCCGGCATCGGATTCCTCGCTTCGCCGTCCTCGACCACCGAGGAAGCCTACCTGCTCGCACGCGTCGCGCGCGGCCTCGGCTCGCGCAATGTCGACACCCGGCTGCGGCAGACCGACTTCAGCGACCAGCAGCAGGACCCGCCGTACCCGGGGCTCGGCCTGTCGCTCGCCGGCATCGAAACGCTGTCGGGGCTGTTGCTCGTCGGCTGCATGCTCCGGGACGAGGCGCCGATTCTCGCGCATCGCGTGCGCAAGGCCGCGCTCGCCGGCTGCAAGGTGAGCCTGCTGTCCACGGCCGCGCAGGTCTGTCATTTTCCGCTGCAGCGCCAGATCGTCGCCGGAGCGGGGGATCTCGTCACCGAGCTCACCACGCTCGCCGGTGGCGAGGCGTTGTCGCCCGAGAATCGCGCGATCGTCGAATCGCTCGCCGCGCCACGCGCGGCAATCGTGCTCGGTGGCGCCGCGATGCGCCACACGCGTTTTGCGGACCTGCGCGCCGCGGCGGCCGCGCTCGCGGCGAAGACCGGCGCGACGCTCGGCTACCTGCCGGACGGCGGCAATGCCGCGGGCTGTGCGCTGGCGGGAGCGCTGCCGCACCGCCTTCCCGGCGCGCGCCCCGATCGCGAGGCCGGGCTCGACGCGGCGTCCATGTTCGCGTCGCCGTTGGCGGGCTTCGTGCTCTTCGGCGGAATCGAGGCGGCGCACGACATCGGCGATGCACGTGCGCCCGAACAGCTCGCCGCCTGCCCGCGTGTCATCGCGATCACGCCGTTCGCGGACCCTGCGACCATGGCCGTCGCCCAGGTGATGCTGCCGATGGGGAGCTTCGCGGAAACCTCCGGCACGTATGTCAATGTCGAGGGGCGCTGGCAGGAATTTCGCGGTTGCGCTCAGCCGGTCGGCGAGTCGCGACCGGGCTGGAAGATTCTGCGCGTGCTCGGCAATCAACTGGGGCTGGACGGATTCGGCTACGAGAATTCGACCGAGGTGCTCGCGGAGATCCAGAGCCTGGCCGGGGAGTTGCGCTACGACGGCCGCCATCCCGGGCAGGCCGCGATCCGCGCAGGGCGCGGCGGGACGACCACCTTGATGGCGATCTACCAGGTCGACGCGATCGTGCGTCGCGCCGGCGCCTTGCAGTCGACGCGTGCGGCGCAGGCCGTCGCGTTGGGCGGATAAAGGGCACCCGCCATGTCATGGATCACCAAATCATCGGAGTGGGTGACCGGCCAGTGGGCGGCGATCCCGGCATTCCTCCAGGTCTCGATCCAGGTCATCACGGTGATGTTGGCAATCATCATCTCGGTCGCCATGCTCACGCTCGCCGAGCGCAAGGTCATCGGCTACATGCAGCTCCGGCTCGGGCCGAACCGCGTGACCTTCTTCGGCCTGCGCATCTTCCGCGGCATCGCCCAGCCGTTCGCGGACGTCGTCAAGCTGCTGCTGAAAGAAATCATCATCCCGGACCGCTCATCGCGGTTCCTGTTCCTGCTCGCGCCGCTCATCGTGCTGGTGCCGGCATTGGCCGCCTGGGCGGTCGTGCCGTTCTCACCGGAATTCGTGCTGGCGGATATCGATGCGGGACTGCTCTACGTGCTCGCCCTGACCTCGATGGGCGTCTACGGCGTGATCCTCGCGGGCTGGGCCAGCAACTCGAAATACGCCTTCCTCGGCGCCATGCGCTCCGCCGCGCAGATGGTGGCGTACGAAATCGCGATGGGCTTCGCGCTGGTCGGCGTGCTGATGGCGGCCGGCAGCCTGAACCTCGGCGAGATCGTGCGGCAGCAGATGGGCGGGTTCGGCAGCTGGAACTGGCTCTGGCTGTTCCCGCTGTTCGTCGTCTATTTCATCTCAGGTCTCGCGGAGACCAACCGTGCGCCGTTCGACGTGGCCGAGGGCGAGTCGGAAATCGTCGCCGGCTTTCATGTCGAGTATTCCGGCGCGGCGTTTGCCTCGCTGTTCGCGCTGCCCGAGTACGCGAACATGATCCTGGTGTCGGCGCTGACCGCCGTGTTCTTCTTCGGCGGCTGGCTGTCGCCGTTCCAGGGATACCTGCCGGACGATTCGTTCCTCGCCGGGTCGAGCTTTTTCTGGCTGTTCCTGAAGATCTGCTTCTTCCTGTTCGTGTTCCTGTGGGTGCGGGCGACGTTCCCGCGTTACCGCTACGACCAGATCATGCGGCTCGGCTGGAAGGTGCTGATCCCCATCACGCTGTTCTGGATCGCGGTCGAGGCCGTGCTCGCGTGGTTTCACGTCGGGCCATGGGCGGCATGAGGCAGTCATGAAGCGCATCCGCTCAATTTTCCAGACGCTGTTCCTGTCGGAGCTCCTGACAGGGCTGACGGTGACATTCCGAAATTTCTTCCGGCGCAAGATCACGGTGCACTATCCGGAAGAGAAGACGCCGCAGTCGCCCCGATTCCGCGGGTTGCATGCGCTTCGCCGCTATCCGAACGGCCAGGAACGCTGCATCGCCTGCAAGCTGTGCGAAGCAGTCTGCCCGGCGCTCGCGATCACGATCGAGTCCGACACCGCCCCCGACGGCACGCGCCGCACGACGCGCTACGACATCGACTTGTTCAAGTGCATCTACTGCGGCTTCTGCGAGGAGGCCTGCCCGGTGGACGCGATCGTAGAAACCCGCATCCACGAATACCACATGGAGAATCGCGGCGAGAACATCATGACCAAGGACCGCCTGCTCGCGGTCGGCGATCGCTACGAGGCGATGATCGCGGCCGACAAGGCCGCGGATTCGCAGTTCCGGTAGCGCGATGCTGGTCGAAATCCTGTTCTGGTCGTTCTCCGCGGTGCTGGTCGGCGCCGCGCTCGGCGTCATCCTGGCGCGCAATCCCGTGCACTCGGTACTGTTCCTCGTGCTCAGTTTCTTCAATGCGGC
This sequence comes from Gammaproteobacteria bacterium, assembly GCA_031396515.1. GTDB lineage: Bacteria > Pseudomonadota > Gammaproteobacteria > Steroidobacterales > Steroidobacteraceae > SCUD01. Next base: position 7,903 of record JANNKZ010000371.1, on the reverse strand, counting down.
GGTGCTGTGGCTGCTGATCGAGGCGGAGTTCCTCGCGATCGTGCTGGTGCTCGTCTACGTCGGCGCGGTCATGGTGCTGTTCCTGTTCGTCGTGATGATGCTCGACATCAACATCGAGCAGCTGCGCGAGGGCTTCGCGCGCAATGCCCCGCTCGGCGCGCTGATTGCGGTGATCATGGTGATCGAGCTCTGGTACGTGCTGTGGGTACGCCGTCTCGGCATCGAACTGCCGGGCGCCACCGCGCCGCTCGCGGACGGGCCCGGCAACACCGCAGAGATCGGGGCCGTGCTCTACACCGAATACGTCTACCCGTTCCAGCTCGCCGCGGTCGTGCTGCTGATCGCGATCATCGCGGCGATCACGCTGACGATGCGCAAGCGCCCCGGGCAGAAGGTGCAGGACATCGGCGAGCAGGTATCGGTGCGGGCGGCGAACCGCGTTCGGCTGGTGGACATGCCGACGGAGCGTGAACCGTGATCGGCCTCGCGCATTACCTGATGCTGGCGGGGGTGCTGTTCGCGATCGCGGTCGCCGGCATCTTCATCAACCGCAAGAACTTGATCCTGCTGCTGATGTGCATCGAGCTGATGCTGCTCGCCGTCAACTTCAATTTCGTCGCGTTCTCGCGCTTCCTCGGGATCCTGGACGGGCAGATCTTCGTCTTCTTCATCCTGACGGTGGCCGCGGCGGAGGCGGCAATCGGCCTGGCGATACTGGTCGTGCTGTTCCGCCAGCGCCGCAGCATCAACGTCGAGGAACTCGACGCCATGAAGGGTTGAACGTGGATTTCGCTCAGGTCTGCCTCGCCATCGTGCTCGCCCCGCTCGTCGCGGCGGTCGTGTCCGGCCTTGGCGGCCGGCTGATCGGCCGCACCGCGTCGCATGTGCTCTGCATTGCGGGCGTCGCGGCGGCATTTGCCGGCTCGGTGTGGGTCCTCCAGCAGATGCTGACGGGCGCGCCGGTATTCAACGAAGCGATCTACACCTGGGGCGTCAGCGACGGCCTGCGCATGGAGGTCGGCTTCCTGATCGACAACCTGTCGGCGCTGATGATGACGGTGGTGACCTTCGTGTCGCTTGCCGTGCACGTGTACACGATCGGCTACATGCACGACGACCCGGGCTACCAGCGCTTCTTTGCCTACATTTCGCTGTTCACGTTCTCGATGCTGATGCTCGTGATGTCGAACAACTTCCTGCAGCTGTTCTTCGGCTGGGAAGCGGTCGGCCTCGTGTCCTACCTGCTGATCGGTTTCTGGTACAAGCGCCCGAGCGCAATCTTCGCGAACCTGAAAGCCTTCGTCGTCAACCGTATCGGCGACTTCGGGTTCATCGTCGGCATCGCCGTGATCGTCGCCTACATGGGCAGCCTGGACTACCACGAGGTGTTCGCGCGCATCCACCTGGCGATCGGCCACGACCTCTACCTGACGCCGGGCGAGCCTTCAAAGGTGATCACGGTGATCTGTGTCGCGCTGTTCCTCGGCGCGATGGGCAAGTCCGCGCAGGTGCCGCTGCACGTGTGGCTGCCGGATTCCATGGAAGGCCCGACGCCGATCTCGGCGCTGATCCATGCGGCGACCATGGTGACGGCCGGCATCTTCATGGTGGCGCGGATGTCGCCGCTCTTCCAGATGTCGCCGGACGCGCTGCACTTCATTGTCGTGATCGGCGCGACCACCGCGCTCTTCATGGGATTGCTGGGCCTCGTCAACAACGACATCAAGCGCGTCATCGCCTATTCGACGCTGTCACAGCTCGGCTACATGACGGCCGCGCTCGGCGCCGGCGCCTACAGCGCCGGCATGGTCCACCTGATGACGCATGCGTTCTTCAAGGCACTGCTGTTCCTCGCGGCGGGCTCGGTGATCATCGGCATGCACCACGAGCAGGACATGCGCCGCATGGGCGGACTGCGCAAGTACATGCCCGTGACGTACTGGACCTGCCTGATCGGCTCGCTGGCGCTGATTGGTTTCCCGGGCCTGTCGGGCTTCTTCTCGAAAGACATCATCATCGAGGCCGTGAAGCTCGCCGACACCGAGGGTTCGGGTTACGCCTACGCGTGCTTGATCGTGGGCGTGTTCGTCACGGCGCTCTACAGTTTCCGGCTCGTATTCATGACGTTCCACGGCCGCGAGCGCATGGATGAGCACACGCGCGAACACCTGCACGAGAGCCCCTGGGTCGTGACGCTGCCGCTGATCGCGCTCGCGATCCCCTCCATCGCGATCGGCTGGCTGACCGTCGGCCCGGTCGTGTTCGGCGGGTTCTTCGACGGAGCGCTCGTGCAAGCCGCCGACGGGCCGATCGCCGAGCTCGACGAGGAGTTCCACGGGCCCGGCTCATTCGTGTTGCATGCAGCGACATCGCCCGCGCTCTGGCTCGCATTCGCGGGCATCGCGACCGCGTGGTACCTCTACCTGAAGCGGCCGGAGCTGCCCGAGCGCATTGCGACGCGCTTCGCGCGCCTGAATCGGCTGCTGGTCAACAAATATTACTTCGACTGGTTCAATGAAATCGTCGTCGCCTCAGGCGTGCGCAGCTTCGGCACCAATCTCTGGCGGCGCGGCGACGAGACCGTGATCGACGGCGTGCTGGTCAACGGTACGGCACGCGCGATCGGGGCGATTGCCTCCGTGGTCCGGAACGTGCAGTCCGGCTACCTGTATCACTACGCCTTCGCAATGATCATCGGCCTCTCGCTGCTGCTCGGCTGGCTATTGCTGAGGTCCTAGGATGCCCGCACCCGACAAGCTGCTGAGCTGGCTGGTCTGGCTGCCGATCGCGGCGGGCGTGATCGTGCTGCTGCTCGGCGACCGGCGTATCGTGATCGCGCGCTGGGTCGCGCTGGCGGCCTCGCTCGCGACGCTCGCGCTCTGCGTGCCGCTGTGGGGCGGCTTCGACGTCACGACCGCGGCGCTGCAGTTTCCCGAGCGGGAGCCCTGGATCGGCGCGCTGAATGCCTGGTACCACCTCGGCGTGGACGGCATCTCGATGCCGTTGATCGCGCTGACCGCCTTCACGACGCCGCTCGTCGTGATCGCGGCCTGGTCCACGATCGAGAACCGCCCAGCGCAGTACTTCGCGGCCTTCCTCGTCATGGAGGGCCTGATGATCGGCGTGTTCTCGGCCGCCGACGCGCTGCTGTTCTACGTGTTCTGGGAGGCGATGCTGATCCCGATGTTCCTGATCATCGGCATCTGGGGCGGCCAGCGTCGCGTGTACGCGACCATCAAGTTCTTCCTCTACACCTTTCTGGGCTCGGTGCTGATGCTGGTCGCGCTGATCTGGCTCTACTTGAAGGGCGGCAGCTACGAGATTGCGGACATGCAGCAGATGCCCATCGGCATGACTGCGCAGATCCTGATCTTCCTCGCATTCTTCACGGCCTTCGCGGTCAAGGTGCCGATGTGGCCCGTCCACACCTGGCTGCCGGACGCACACGTGGAAGCGCCGACCGGCGGCTCGGTGATCCTCGCGGCGATCATGCTGAAGATGGGCGGCTACGGCTTCCTGCGCTTCAGCCTGCCGATCACCCCGGACGCGAGCCGCGAGCTCGACTGGCTCGTGATCTCGCTGTCGCTGATCGCGATCGCCTACATCGGCTTCGTCGCGCTCGTGCAGCGCGACATGAAGAAGCTGATCGCCTATTCGTCAATCGCGCACATGGGTTTCGTCACGCTCGGCGCGTTCCTCGCCTATGACATCTTCGAGAACACCGGCGCGATCCGCGGCGCGGCGATGGGTCTCGACGGGGCGATGGTGCAGATGATCTCCCACGGCCTCGTCTCGGGCGCGCTGTTCCTCTGCGTCGGCGTGCTCTACGACCGCTTGCACACGCGCGAGATCACGGCTTACGGCGGCGTGGTCAACACCATGCCGGTGTTCGCATTCTTCGCGGTCCTGTTCGCGATGGCGAATGCGGGCCTGCCGGGCACATCCGGCTTCGTCGGCGAGTTCTTGGTGATCGTCGCCGCCTTCAAGGCGAACTTCTGGTATGCCTTCGTCGCCGCCCTAACCCTGATCCTGGGAGCGGCCTACACGCTGTGGCTGGTCAAGCGCGTGATCTGGGGCGACGTCGGCAATGACGGCGTCGCCTCGCTCAAGGACCTCAATGCGCGCGAGTTCATCGTGCTCGCAACGCTCGCGATCGCGGTGCTGTTCATCGGCCTGTGGCCGGCGCCGCTGCTCGACGTGATGCGCCCGACGCTCGAGTTCCTGGTGCAGCAACTCATGGTCAGCAAGGTCTGAGGGAGCAATGGACGGCATGCCGACAGTGCTGACATTCGCCGACCTGCATCCTGCGCTCGCGGAGGTTTTCGTCGCGGGCGCGGCCTGCCTGATCCTGCTGGTCGACGCGCTGCTCGGCGCGCGCGCGCGCGGCAGCGCTTTCGTGCTCGCGATCGCGACGCTCGCGGGCGCCGCCTGGATCAGCTCTGAGGTCGCCGTCGCCGAACCCGCGGTGTTGCTGTTCGGCCATTACGTCGCCGACCCCATGGGCATGGTGCTCAAGCTGTTTGCCTACGGCGCTGCGGCAGTGACGCTGCTGTACTCGCGCGAATACCTGTCGCGCCGCGGGTTGTTGCGCGGCGAGTACGCGGTGCTGGCGCTCTTCGCCGTCCTCGGCATCCAGGTGATCGTGTCGGCCGGCAGCCTGCTGTCGCTCTACCTCGGCATCGAGATCATGTCGCTATCGCTGTACGCGATGGTCGCATTCGACCGCGACGACGGAATCGCCGCGGAGGCGGCGATGAAGTACTTCGTCCTCGGCGCCATTGCCTCGGGCTCGCTGCTGTATGGCATCTCGATCCTCTACGGCATCACCGGCAGTTTCGTGCTGCAGGACATCTCGGCGGCGATCGGGGCGGGGGACGTGTCCACGATCGGCCTCCTGTTCAGCCTCGCATTCATCGTCGTCGGCGTCGCGTTCAAGTTCGGGGCCGTGCCGTTTCACATGTGGCTGCCGGACGTGTATCACGGCGCGCCGACCGCGGTGACTCTGTTCGTCGGGTCGGCGCCGAAGATCGCCTCATTTGCACTCGCAATGCGTGTGCTGGTGGACGGGCTCGGCGGCGCGGTCGCCGCCTGGCAAGACATGCTGGTCGTGCTGGCGGTGCTGTCGATGATCATCGGCAACGTGGTGGCGATCGCGCAGACCAACATCAAGCGCATGCTGGCCTATTCCACGATCTCGCACGTCGGATTCATCTTGCTCGGCGTGCTGTCCGGCAACGCTGCGGGCTTCCAGGCGGCGATGTTCTACACCCTGACCTACGTGATCATGACGACCGGCGGCTTCGGTATCGTGATCCTGATGTCGCGCACGGGATTCGAGGCCGACGCGCTCGACGACTTCCGCGGACTCAATCGGCGGAGTCCCTGGTTCGCCTTCGTCATGCTGCTGCTGATGTTCGGCATGGCCGGCGTGCCGCCGACGGTCGGATTCTGGGCCAAGGTGCAGGTCATTTCCGCCGTACTCGACGTCGGCTTCACCTGGCTGGCGGCGCTTGCCGTGCTCCTGTCGGTGATCGGCGCGTACTACTACCTGCGCATCGTGAAGCTGATGTACTTCGATGAACCAAACGGGACCGAGCCGGTCGAAGCGAATCGCGCGTTCCGGTTTGTGCTGAGCCTGAACGGACTTGCGGTCTTGGGGTTGGGGCTGTTTCCGGGAATCCTGCTGGCGCTGTGCGCCCGGGTTCTCCCGTAGCGGCCGGGTCAGTCGGGGGTGTCAACGTGCGTGACAAGTGGCAACTCGCCGCCGTGGCGGTCGTCGTCGCGGTCTGTACCTGGGGCGCCGGGGCAGACGAAACGACGGAATCCGCAAAGCCGGCAGCCAAGCCGGAATCCGACTACAGGCCACCGCCGGGTTACAAGACTCGCAAGCGCGGCGACAAGGTCGTCTATTGTAAAAAGGTCTCTATTCCCGACTCGCGATTGATGACTGAAAAGTGCTATGACGAAATTCAACTTCGGGACATCGAGCTGCAGATGGAACAGCAGCGCGATGATCTGGAGCAGCGCAGGCGCATTTGCCCATCGCCAACGGCTTGCGTATAGACGTATAGAATTGTTGTCATTGATGCCATGTTGTTGATATCGCTCACTAAGGGGGTCATTCGATGAGAAGCGCGATGCTGGCGATCTTGGTGGCCATGCTGGCTGGCGCGGGGGCCGCGCAGGCATCCGGCAGCGCTATCGGCAACGAAACTGCGACCGCGGACCAGGCACAGGACACGGCGGAAACGGATACGGCCGACGAAGCGAAGGAACCGGAAGAATTCAAGGTGCCGGCCGGCTATCGCGCCAGGAAGCGGGGCAAGAAAATGGTTTATTGCAAGTCGGATATGGAGAGCGGCACGCGTTTCGCCAAGGAGCGTTGCTTCGATGAAGCGCAGCTCCGGCAGCAGGAACTGGCCCGTGAACAGGAAAATTCGACGCTCGAGCAGTCGCGCAGGGTCTGTGCCACGACCGAGACCTGCGCCGGCACCTGATTGCCGATCGCAACGAGGAGCGCAAACATGCTGAAACTGGTCACGATCTGCGTTCTGGCATTTCTTGCCGGCGCCGCAATGGCGCAGGAGTCAACTACGCCAATTGGCGACGAGACGAAAGCGGCGGATCAGGGTACGGACAAGGCCGATTCGAAGCCGGTAGCAGCGGTCGCTGCGGCCGATGACGACGGCGTCGCGATTCCGGCTGGCTTCAAGAAGAAGAAGCGTGGCGACCTCGTGCTTTATTGCATCAAGGGCAAGGCGACCGGTACGCGATTTCCGACCGAATCCTGCTACGACGAGGCCGGGCTCAAGGATTACATCCTGAAGCGCGAAGCGAGCAACCGTGATTTTGAACAAAGTCGCTCCGTCTGCTCGAATCCGTCGGTTTGCGCTTCGCCGTGACGGGTTTGTAAACGGCCGGACTGGCCTCTATAATTCGCGCCCCTGTTGCGGGGTGGAGCAGTCTGGCAGCTCGTCGGGCTCATAACCCGAAGGTCGTAGGTTCAAATCCTACCCCCGCTACCAATTTCCTATGACGAAACCCCGGCCTCGCGCCGGGGTTTTCTTTTCTACATCAACGTCGTGCCGGTGATTTGCCGACGAGGTTGAGCTACCGAAGGAGCCGATTACAAAGTGCCGCACTACGCGTGTTGCAGTAGCCGTGTCGCGGCAACCTGCCGTGAGGAGCATACTCAACCTGGACGCCTGCGGGTCCGAGCCCGCCTAGCGCTTGGAAGAAATCTATCCATAGGGGGGATCCACAATGTATAAGCAGTTCGCGCTTGCCGTGGCCGCAGCGGTGCTCGCCGTCCTGGCGATGCCCGCGAGTGCGGGGAACACGCAGTTATCCGGAGTCGGCGTGTTCAACGACCTGTGTCAACCGCCGGTCGGGAGTGAACCCAGCAATCGAGGGGATTACCCTCCGATCGAACTCACCGGGAGTCTGCACGGCTGCTGGTACACATACGTCTCTTCATTTAAGTTCAACCGCAGCGGCACGTATCAAGAGACGGGAACCGAGATCTTCGTCGGCTGCCAGAACGGCACGTGCGGAACATTTGAGACGACCTACACCTTCACGGCGAAGTACGTGGACGACACGTTCGCGGAAGAGATCCACGGTCGCTGCCATCACCCGATCGTAAGCGGCACCGGGGGCTTCGCGGGGGCGACAGGCGTGATCCTCTTCAAGGACGATGTCGTCAACCTCAAGTTCAACATGAGGGGGCACATCAGCCTCGAGTGACCTGCCCCTGTGGCCGGTCTAGAGCCTCGGCATAGCCTCTTGCTGGTGGGGACGGGACACCTAATCTAGGGGTCGGTCGCCAGTTTGATGCGCCGTCGGAAACTAGAGAAGCGTGCCCCCGCCACCAAGTTCGACGAAACCCCGGCCGCGCGCCGGG
>JANNKZ010000354.1:0-2624 GCA_031396515.1 Gammaproteobacteria bacterium | reverse complement strand
CTTCGGCATGTGCGCCGACTTCGATGCCGCCGGCCAGTCGGCGACCATCGCGGGATTCTTCTCGAAGATGGGGCTCGCGACAGGCCCCGCCGCCGCGGCCCTGCTGCTCGGCGCGGACAACTACCCGTTGCTGATCGCAGTGTCGGTCGCGGGTCTCGTCGCCTGCGCGGCCGCGGTGCTCGGGCCGGCGCGGCTGCTCGATGCGGGCCGGGCCGAACGCCGGGCTTCAGCCGCCGAAGCGATATCCTAAGCGGCCCGTGCGGGCCCGCCGCGCAGCGCGCGCAGGAACGCGTCCGGCGCCTCGCCTCTCTCGATGACCTCGACCAGTGCCGACCCGACGATCACGCCGTCCGCGTGGCCGGCCAGCCGCTCGACCTGCGCGGCGTGGCGGATGCCGAAGCCGGCGCAAACCGGCAGGTCCGAGACCGCCCGCACGCGGTCGAGATAATCGAGCACCTCGTCCGGAATCGCGACCTCGCGGCCAGTCGTTCCGGTCGCCGTCACCGCATAGACGAAGCCTTGAGACTGGCGCGCGAGCATCGCCAGGCGCGCCGCCGGCGTCAGCGGTGTGACCAGCTGCACCAGCGCGAGTCCCTCGCGCGCGAGCGCGGTGCGCAGCTCTGCGCTCTCCTCCCACGGCAGGTCCGGCACGATGAAGCCGGATACGCCGGCGGCACGCGCCTCCGCCGGCAGCCGATGCAGGCCATGCGCGAGCAGAGGATTCAAGTAGCTCATCAGGACCAGCGGCGCACGCGGCCGCGGCATCATTGCGGCGAGTGTTTCGAGGATCCAGGCGAGCGTGACGCCCTGCTCGAGCGCCACGCGGCTCGAGCGCTGGATGGTAAGGCCGTCCGCCATCGGGTCCGAAAACGGCACGCCGATCTCGACCACATCCGCCACCGCAGCAACATCCGCGAGCTGGCGCGCGAACGAGGCGCGATCCGGAAAACCGGCGGTGACGAACCCGACCAGCGCCGGCGTGCCGCCCGCGGCGGCGCGGCGGAGCGCATCGGCGATGACGTCGCGCGGCGCCATCACGGCGGCGCCCCGGCAAGCGTCGCGAGATCCTTGTCGCCGCGGCCCGAGAGGCCGATGAGGATCCGCCGTCCCGGATGGGTCGCGGCGAACGCCTTCGCACCCGCCAGCGCATGCGCGCTCTCGAGTGCGGGCAGGATGCCCTCGACCGCCGCGCATTCCCGGAGCGCCGCGAGCGCCTCGTCGTCGCCCGCGACCGCGTAGTCCGCGCGGCCGATCATCTGCAGCAACGCGTGTTCCGGCCCGACCGCCGAGTAGTCGAGGCCCGCGGAAATCGAGTGCGTCTCCTGCACCTGGCCGTGCGCGTCCTGCAGCAGCATCGTGTAGCAGCCGTGCAGCACGCCCGGGCGGCCGAAGGCGAGCGTCGCCGCATTGTCGCCGAGCTCAGGCCCGCGCCCGCCCGCCTCGATCCCGAGCAGGCGCACGCCCGCGTCCTTCAGGAACGGATGGAACAGGCCGATCGCATTCGAGCCGCCGCCGACGCAGGCGACCGCGACGTCCGGCAGGCTGCCCGCTTCAGCGATCATCTGCGCGCGCGCCTCGCGCCCGATCACCGATTGCAGTTCGCGCACCAGGTACGGATACGGATGCGGCCCGACGGCGGATCCGAGCAGGTAGTAGCTGGCAACGGGATCCGAGACCCAGTCGCGCATGGCCTCGTCGATCGCGGCACGGAGCGTCCGGTCGCCGCTCTCGACCGGCACGACCTCCGCACCGAGGAGCCGCATGCGCCCGACGTTCGGCGCCTGGCGCTGCATGTCCACGCCGCCCATGTAGACGACGCAGGGCAGGCCGAGCCGCGCGCAGGCCGCGGCAGTCGCGACCCCGTGCTGGCCGGCGCCCGTCTCCGCAATGACGCGTTTCGCACCGAGACGCTTCGCGAGCAGCGCCTGGCCGAGTGCGTTGTTGATCTTGTGCGCACCGGTGTGCGCGAGGTCCTCGCGCTTCAGCCACACGTCCGCGTTCCAGGCGCGCGACAGACCCTGCGCGTGCGTGAGCGCCGTCGGCCGCCCGGCCCAGTCATGCAGTTCGCGCTGAAGCTCGCGCTGGAATTCCGCGGCATGCAGGTGCTGCCGCACGCCTGCCTCGAGCCACTCGAGCGCCGGGACCAGGATCTCCGGGACGAAGCGGCCGCCGAAAGGGCCGAAGCGGCCGCGCTCGTCCGGCAATGCGCCTGCGAGCGTTGCATCACGCAGGCGGCGCAGCTCGTCGAGCGGCGGCACCGCGCTCATACCGCGATCGCCTGGCTGCCGATGCGCGCGCGGACGATGAATTCGCGGATGCGGCGCGCATCCTTGACGCCTGGCGCGGTCTCGACGCCGCTCGACACGTCCACGCCGAAGGGCCGCACCATGGCGATCGCGCGCCCGACGGTCAGGCGGTCGAGCCCGCCGCCCAGGATCAGCTCGCTCGTGCGGGCGAGCACCGAAGCCGCGGTCCAATCCGCGACTTCGCCGCTGCCGCTCACGGGCGATTCGAACAGGATGCGGCTCGAACCCACCGGAATATTCGCCCGCTCCCGCAGCACGGGCCAGCGTTCGATCTCCACGGGGATGCGGACGAAGTCGAAATCGCGCGCGTCGGTCTGC
>JANNKZ010000340.1:0-4297 GCA_031396515.1 Gammaproteobacteria bacterium | reverse complement strand
ACCGACGACGGCTGGCAGAAATACGAGCAGGGCAGCGGCTGGCAAGCGACCGAGGGCCAGGGCCGCGCGTCGGGCGACGCGGCGGCAACCACGACCGCGACCAGCCAGGAGCGGCGCGGCCCGTACGACGCCCCGCCGCGTGATGCGGCGCCCAGCCAGGCCGCGCAGCAGCCGACCGCGCGCACGCAGGATGTGGGCGCGGGCGCATCCACGCAGCAGCGCCAGGTCAATCCGAATTTCTCGCAGCTCGATCGCGACGCGGCGGCGCGGAGCGGCGGCTACCAGAATTTCGACAGCCGCCGCGCGGCCCAGAGCCGCAGCGGCAACAGGCAGCGCCAGGGCGGCGCGCGGCGCCGTTAAACACGGAGCAACTCGCATGAAAAAGACGTTCCTCACACTGGCTGCCACGCTTTTCAGTCTGGCGGCGATCGCCTCGATTGCGCAGGACACCGGCTCCTGGGACGGCCTGGTCGAGATCAAGCCGAAGAAACTCGATGCGGCCTACCTGATGCCGGGCGCGGATTTCCGTCCGTACAAGAAGCTGATGATCGACCCGGTCGTCGTCGCCTTCCGCAAGGACTGGATGAAGCGCGTCAACGATTCGGCCCCGCTGTCGGCGCGCGTGTCCCAGGAGGACGCGGAGAAGATCGCGGCCGCGGTGCGCTCGAACTTCGCAGATGTCTTCAACGAAGCCGTCGGCAAGGCGGGCTATGAACACGCGACCGCGCCGGGCCCGGACGTTCTGCGCATCCGCCCCGGCGTCATCGACCTGTACATTGCGGCGCCCGACACGGGCGGCAGCGGCCGCACGCGCACCTACACCGTTGAGGCGGGCGAGGCGACGCTGTTCCTCGAGGTCAGCGATTCGACCACGGGCGCACTGCTTGGCCGCGCGCTCGACAAGCGCACGACGCGGAATTCCGGCCGGCTGACGCTCACGAATTCCGTCACCAACCTCGGCGATTTCCGCACGCTGTTCCGCCAGTGGGCGGACATCAGCGTCAACGGACTCGAGGAGCTGCGTGCGACTTCGCCGGTGCCGCTCGACCTCAAGCCCGGCCAGAAACTGGGCGATTGACGCCGCACGACGCGGCTTTTTCCACGAACAAAGGACCACCCGTGCAATCCACGAACCTGCGCAAGATCCTCATCGGCTTGGCCCTCGCCGCGTCCCTCCCGTTCATGGCGGCGCCGGCGGCCGCGGCCGACGATGACGGCCTCGACTGGATGGTGGTCACCTACGTCTGGGGCGCGGACCTTACGATCGACGCGCGCGACCAGAGCCTCGGTATCGACTTCAGCGATCTCGTCAACAACCTGGAAGTCGGCTTCCTCGGCCATCTCGAGGCGCAGGGCGACAATTTCGGCGGCTTCGCGGACGTCGTGTTCCTCGGCGTCGGCGCGACCGACAACCGGCCCGCCTTCACGATCGACGTGGACAACGACACGCTGCTCCTGGACGCGGCGCTGGTCTGGAGCCCGGGCGAAAAGCGCCTGACCGGATTCGAACTGTTCGGCGGCCTGCGCTACATCTCGAACGACTTCCAGATCGTCGCCGACCCGGTGCCGGACGGCCCGCCCGACATCGTCGGCGGCAGCGACTCGAGCTATGCCGACGCGCTGCTCGGCGCGCGCTACATCTTCCCCGTCTCCGATCACTGGCGGGTAACGCTGCGCGGGGACGTTTCCGGTGGCGACACCGAGGGCACGTTCAGCGTCAGCGCCCATGCCGGCTACACGACGGGCCGTCACACGTTCCTGGCAGGCTGGCGCCACCTCGAGATCGACCTGCTCTCGGGCAGCGACGAAGACCTGACGGTCACCATGTCCGGACCGATGATCGCCTACGGTTTCAGTTTCTGAACAACGGGGAGCATTCGCAGATGAACGCAATTCTCACAATCCGCGCCGTCGCGGCGGCGGGCCTACTGATGGCAGCGTCCGCGCAGGCGGCCGATTCCGGCTTCCTGACGGATTACAGCAAGCTCAAGTCGGCGCAGGGCCAGATGGCCGCGCGCATGTACCTGGCGCCGGACGTGGACAAGCGCGCGAAATCCTATCGCGGCGTGTTCGTCGACCAGCCCGAGATCTTCATTTCGCCCAATTCGAAGTACAAGGGCATGAAACCGGACGACGCGAAGATCATCGCCGACGTGCTGCGCGAGTCCATCAACGCCGAGCTGCAGGGCGGTTCGCTCATGAACCTGAATGCGCCGCAGGCGGGCTCGCTCACGATCCGCATCGCGCTCTCGGACCTCATGGTGCAGAAGAAGAAGCGCGGCCTGCTCTCGTACACGCCGATCGGCTTCGTGGTCCATGCCGGCAAGACGGCGTTGTCGTCGGTCATGAGCAACATCGACGTGAAGTCGGCGACGGTCGAGCTCGAGATCATCGACTCGGCGACCGGCGAAGTGCTGGCGGCAGCGGTGGAGCCGCGCGGCAACGCGGGCGGCGGTGCGGCCGCCACGAACTGGGACGATCTGCAGGCCTATCTCAGCACGGTCGGCAAGCGCGTGGCCTGCCGACTCGAGAACGCCCAGAAAGCCGAAGGCGCCCGCGCGGATTGCGCCGCGCTCACCGTGCCCGTGCCGAAAAAGAAGAAGTAAGCGATCCGAATTCGCCGCGCCGCAGCCGGAAGCTGCGGCGCGGTTCGTCCGGTCAGATCAGCGGGATCTCGCTCGCCAGCACCAGGTTGGTCACGGTGTCCAGGCGGTACTCGAGCTGCAGGAAACGCGCGAGCTTGATCGCCGGCAGCGCCTTCTTCATTTTCTTCGCGTAGTTCTTGCGGACGTTCAGCACGCGCTGCTCGTACTTCAGCGCGTCGGCGACGAGCTGCGACGCGGTCTCGTCGGTCAGGCTCTTGCTGCGGTAACTCGCCGCGTAATCCATGATCATCTTCTGGCGCAGGTCACCCGCCGCCTTCAGTTCTTCCGCGTAGCGATCGTAGATCGGCCAGAAGGCCGCGCCCTCTTCCGCCGTGAGCTCGAGCGCCTTGCTCAGGAACAGCTTGCGTTCCGCGCGCAGGATGGTGCGCGACTCTTCGGCTGCGCGCATGAACTCGTCCTCGGCGGAAGAATTCTGGGAAAGGGCGGGCATGGCTGCCAACAGCAGCACGAACAGGGACGGGACGAGCCAGAAGCGCTTCATGGGAAGTCCTCGACGGGTGCCTGGGGAATGAGGGCGCAGTATATTCTGGCGTAGGGAGGGCGCGGCAAAGTGGAAGAGCTATCGACGATCCGTTCCGCCATCGCGATGCTCGTCATCATCGCGATGCATCTGCTGTCGGGCCGCATCGAACGCACAGCAGGCAACCGCCTGGGGACATTGCTCTCCGTCGCGGGCGGCATCGCCGTCGGCTATGTGTTCGTCGGGCTGCTGCCGAAAATCGGCACCTTCACCGCGAAGATCGTCGCCACCGAACCGGCAGCGCCCGAATTCCTGCAGTACCGGCTTTATCTCCTCGGCCTGGCGGGGCTGTTGCTCTACTTCGCCGCCGACCGCTTTCGCGCCGGCCGTGCTGGCAGCGGCGCGGCGCTCGTCATCCATTCGATTGCCTTCGCCGGCTACAACGCGCTCGTCGGCTACCTGCTCGCACACCTGAACACGTCCCGCAGCGGCTTCGTACCGCACGTGCTGCTCGCCGCCGTGATGGCGATTCACCTGTTCGCGATGGACCACCAGCTGCGCACCTGGTACGGCGCGGCATTCGACCGGTGGCTGCGATGGCTCTTCTCCGCGTCGGTGGCCGGCGGCTGGCTGGCCGGCCTGCTATTGCCGGTTTCCGCGGGGGCGCTGGCCGCCTGGTCGGCCGTGCTCGCGGGCGGAATCCTGATCAATGTGTTCAACGAAGAACTGCCGCGCGAACGGGACGGCCGGGTGGCCGCTTTCCTGGTTGGAGTCGCAGTCGTCGTGGCTGCTTCCGCGGTGTTCCGGACCCTCTCGAAAAGCCTCGGATAGGCCCGATTGCCGGCTGGCGCCGCGCCGCACTTCCCGGCAGCCCCTGCCCCACAGCAAGCACCTGAAAAACAAAGCAAAAACCCGATTTTTTTGCTAGAGTTCCGGGACCATGCAGCCCGGTCCCGACCCCACCCAATCCGGCGCCTACGATTCCAGCAAAATCAAGGTGTTGAAGGGGCTCGAGGCCGTCCGCAAGCGCCCGGGCATGTACATCGGCGATACCGATGACGGAACGGGCCTCCACCACATGGTTTTCGAGGTCGTCGACAACGCGATCGACGAGGCGCTGGCCGGTTTCTGCGACCGCATCGTCGTGACCATCCACGCCGACGAATCCGTA
>JANNKZ010000322.1:0-3177 GCA_031396515.1 Gammaproteobacteria bacterium | reverse complement strand
CCGGCCACATGCGCCGGCGGTTCCGATGCGCGGAGCGCCGGAGACTCCGGCAGCCGGCGGGCGATCAGGAAAAAGCCCGCGAGCACGAAAGCGTACAGCACCCAGCCGAAATTGTAATGGTCCACGCGCACCAGGTAGTGCGTCATGTTCGAGACGTGGCCCGCGTAGATGATGATGAAGACGCGCAGCCAGTTGCTGAGGATCGCGAGGCCCGCGCTCAGCGCGAGCAACAGGAACCGCCGCCGCGGCGGGTCGCCGTTGATCTCGCCGTAGAGCGCCGCGACCGCGAGGCCGACGATCAGGTAGTTCAGCCCGCTGCAACCGCCCGCGATCTCGAACGAGCCTTCGGGAATCTGGACGAAGGTGCCATCGATCATCATCGGCACGCCGAAAGTGGCGCCCAGCACGCGGTTGGCGAAGACCGTCGCCTGCTGGAGCGACGGCGTCAGCGCGTCCCAGACCGGAAGGGCGAAGTACAGGAAGGCGAACGGTCGGAACATCACGCGCGCCGCGCGCCAGCCGAGCGCGGCGCCGGCAGCGGCCCACAGGATCGCGGGCCACAGCAGGAAATGAATCACCTGCAGTCCGGCGTTGATCGCTATAGCCCACAACAGGCTGCCGCCTGCGGCCGCCGCCAGCAACGGCAGCGACGGCGGTCCGGCCGCTTCCGCGATGCGCCGCCGCGCACGAAACAGCAGCCACAGCGTGATCGCGGCGATCAGGAAGCCGTGCTGGTAGGTGCGCCGTTCCGGATGCGTCCAGAGCTCGGCGATGCCGGCCAGGGACGGCCAGAAGGCGTACGCGGCCACGGCCGCCAGCGCCGCGAGCGCGATCCACGTCTTCGATGGCGTGCCGGCCGCGTTCACTTCGGTACGCCGAGGCCAAGCCGGTCCATCAGGTCGTACAGCGTCGGCCGGCTGACGCCGAGGCGCGCGGCGGCCGCCGAAACGTTTCCGTCGGTGACCGCGAGGGCGTGCTGGATCGCCTTGCGCTCGGCATCCGAGCGTACTTCGCGCAGGGTGAAGAACGTGCCTTCGCGCACTTCTCCGGCCAGGTTGAGGTCGGCCGCTCCGAGCTGTTTCGAGTCGCTCATGATCACCGCGGACTTCACGCGGTTCTCGAGTTCGCGCACGTTGCCTGGCCAGGGGTAATGTTCGATGGCGACCAGGGCGTCGGGCGCGAACCCGCGCGCGCCGCGACCGAATTCCTGTGCGTAGCGGTTCAGCAGCGCCTGCGCGAGCACGATTACGTCGCCCCCGCGCTGGCGCAGCGGCGGAACCTGCAGCGTGACTTCGCTGATGCGGTAGAAGAGATCCTCGCGGAAGCGCTGTTCCGCGATCATTTCCTTCGGATTGCGGTTGGTCGCGCAGACGATGCGCACGTCGACCGGGATTTCCTGGCGTCCGCCGACGCGTTCGATCACGCGCGACTGCAGGAAGCGCAGGAGCTTGCCCTGAAGCGGCATCGGCATGTCGCCGATTTCGTCGAGGAACAGCGTACCCCCGCTCGCGACCTCGACCTTGCCGATGGTCTGCTTGTGCGCGCCGGTGAATGCGCCCTTTTCGTGGCCGAACAACTCGCTCTCGAGCAGGTTCTCGGGAATCGCGGCGCAATTGATCGCGACGAAGCGGTGTTTCTGGCGCTCGCTCAGGTCGTGCAACGCACGCGCCAGCAGTTCCTTGCCGGTGCCGCTCTCGCCGAGCAGCAGCACCGAAATGTCGGTCGACGCGACCTTCTCGATCGTGCGACAGAGTTTCAGCATCGTCTCGTCCGCGGCGATGATGCCGGCGATGGGCGAGCGCTCGGGCAGGCGTGCCAGCCGCTGGTTCTCGCGCTCGAGGGCGGCCATCCGCGTCGCACGCTCGACCAGGAGTTTCAGGACGTCCACGTCCACCGGCTTCTGGTAGAAATCGAACGCGCCGAAGCGCACGGCCTTCAGGGCATTGTCGCGATCGGCATTGCCGGTCACGACGATGATCTTGGTCGCGGGCGCGAGCGACAGGATTTCGCGGAGCGTCTCGAAGCCCTCGCCCACGCCATCCGCGTCGGGCGGCAGGCCGAGATCAAGCAGCACGACCGACGGCTCGTGCCGCCGGAGGCCGGCGATGGCGTCCGCGCGATTGGCGGCAAACTCGGTGGCATAGCCCTCGAGCGCCCACTTGAGCTGTTTGCTGAGGCCCGGATCGTCCTCGACGACCAGCACGCCGCCGATGCCTTCTTCCGCGGGAATCCGGTTCATGCGTTGCCTGCTACCGGCATGACGACGCGAACCGTCGTGCCGCTTCCGGGGCGGGAATCCACCTCCAGCCAGCCGCCGAGCGAACGCACGTATTCGCGCGCCTGGTAGGCGCCGATGCCCATGCCCTTGCTGCCCTTGGTGCTGTCGAAGGGCCGGAACAGGCGTTCGCGCACGAATTCGGGCGTCATGCCCGGGCCATCGTCGGTGATTTCGACGATTGCGCTGCCTTCGCGTCCTGCGGTGCAAACCGCCACGTGACCTTCCGGTCTCGCCGCTTCCTGCGCGTTCCGGATCAAGTGTTCGACCACGTTCGAGAGGCGTTCCCGGTGGGCCTCGACGAGGAGCGTTGCATCGCCGGCCGCCAGCACCGGGTGCGGATCGCGCACCTGCGTGCGCTGGACCGCGTCGGCGACGACGCTGCGAAGTTCGAGGCGCTCGGCGGCGGCCGCCTGCCCTTCGTGCTGGAGCTGGCCGATGAGCTGCGAGATGCGGCGCACGGCGCCCGCGACGGTCTCGATCGCGTCGTCGATGAACGCGGGGTTGTGGCGGTGCTTCGCGGCATTCGCGACCACGAGTTCGAGTTGCGCCGTCGCATTCTTGAGGTCGTGCATCATGAACGACGCCAGCTTGCTGAACGCGGCGAACTGTCGCTCCTCAGCGAGCCGCACTTCCGCTTCGTGCTGCACGAGGTGGGTCGCGATGTGACGCGCGGCGGTTTTCAGCAGGTCGCGATCCTCGAAGGTGAGCTGGAATCCATCCGGCGGCTCGGCGAGCGTCAGGAGTCCGATCAACCGCTTGCCGAGCAGCACCGGTACAGCGAGCCGCCAGCGCGGGCCCTGTGAGAGCCATTCCGGGCGGGCCAGGCCTTCGTACAGTTCGGGATCGGCCTGCCACTCCGGCACGTCGATCACCCACTGACGCCGTTCGAGGAATTCGTC
>JANNKZ010000320.1:0-4910 GCA_031396515.1 Gammaproteobacteria bacterium | reverse complement strand
AGCATCTACAAGCTGACGGACGTCGCGGCGCTCATCGATCCGACCACCGTGCAATTCCTGTCGCTGACGGATCCCGCCGGCACCAAGGTGCTGGAGCAGAATTTCCAGTTCGACCTGGTGAGCCAGGAGAAGCTGCTGTCGAAGTACATCGACCGCGAGGTCAGCGTCGAGCAGCGACAGGGCGACGGCGTCAAGGTCCTCGACGGCACGCTGGTCTCTGCGAACGACGGGCTCGTGCTCCGCGGCGCGGACGGCCAGATCCATGCGCTGCGTGAATGGAGCAACATGCGCTTCGGCGAACTGCCGGGCGGGCTGATCACGCGCCCGACGCTGGAATGGGACGTGGTCTCGGCCAAGGGCGGCACGCACCGCGCGCGCGTCTCCTACCAGACGGGTGGCATCACCTGGTGGGCGGACTACAACCTGATGTTCACCGAGGGCGCGGACGCGAATTCCGGCTTCGTGGACGTGGGCGCCTGGGTGAGCCTGCTGAACCAATCCGGTGCGCGTTACGAGGACGCGAAGCTCAAGCTGATCGCGGGCGACGTCAATCGCGTGCAGCCGGACCAGAAAATGTACCTGATGCGCGCGCAGGAAATGGCCAATGCGGGGGTAGCGGACGCGTCGGGGTTCGAGGAAAAATCCTTCTTCGAGTATCACCTGTACACGCTCGGCCGCCCGGCGACGATCCCGAACAACTCCACCAAGCAGATCGAGCTCTTCGACCAGGCCACGCGCGTGCCGGCGAAGAAGAAACTCGTCTATTACGGCGCGGAGTTCGCCGGCGGGTTCGGCAGCCCCATGCTCGAGCGCGAATTCGGGCCGGGTTCGAACACGAAGGTGGACGTCTGGCTCACCTTCCGCAACGACAAGAGCTCCGGCATGGGCATGCCGCTGCCGGCAGGCCGCATCCGCGTGTCGCAGCAGGACAAGGCGGACGGCAGCCTGGAATTCATCGGCGAGGACAAGATCGACCACACGCCGAAAGACGAAGACGTCCGCGTGCGGCTCGGCACGGCCTTCGACGTCGTCGGCGAACGCCGCCAGACGGACTTCGTGCTGAACACGAAGGGCCGGGTGATGGAAGAGTCCTTCGAGATCAAGGTCCGCAACCATAAGGCACAGCCGGTCGAGGTGATCGTGCGCGAGAGCCTCTACCGCTGGAGCCAGTGGTCGCTGATCCAGCAGTCGGTGGCATCGGACAAGAAGGATGCACAGTCGGTCGAGTTTCCGGTGCGCATCGCCGCGGGCGGCGAGGCGGTCGTGACCTACCGCGTCCGCTATACCTGGTAAGGCTCGATCGAGAGTCCGGCGCCGACCGCGATCCGCTCGCCAATGCCGGCGTGCAGCGTGCAGTTCTGGCCGAAGGCGACGCCGCGCAGCGCGCGGTCGTGACGGTAGGTGTTGAGCGTGCGCAGCGGCTCCTGCCGATGATCGCGCGCGCCGGTCTTCTGGTCGGTGGTCGTGACGACGCAGCGCGTGCAGTGCTTGACACCGCGCAGCACCACCTTGCCGAAATTGAAGAGCGCCATCGCATCCTCGGCATGCTCGGCGACGCCTTCGATCACGACATTCGGCCGGAACCGGCCCATCGGTACCGGCACCGGCAGCCGCCGGTTGAGTCCTGCGAGGGATTCCTTCGAGATCATCAGCACCGGATAGCCGTCGGCGAAGCTGAGCGGATGCGGCGGCGGCCCGGCGTACTGCGCGCTCGCGTTGCGCGGCACGTCCGGGTCCACGCGCACGAGGCGCATCGGCTCGCCGAGCACTTCCGTCAGCCAGGCAGCGGGCTCGTCGCCGGCATCGATGCCGTTGCAATCGTCGTTCCAGACGCGGGTGCGCCGTGACGGGCCGTCCTGCTGCACGTCGACGCTCACCGACCCCTTGCCGTTCGCGGAGAGGTGTAGCCGCCCGCCGCTGATCGCGACCGTGATGGTCGCGAGCTTCGGATGCGTGCGCTGCGTGACAAACTTGTCGGTGGCCGTCAGCAGCATCCAGCGGCGGTCCCATTCGAGCCCGGTCGGCGTGACGAGTGCGTCCATGACGTCGATGCCGCGGCAGGATTTCACCGGATAGACGTGCAGGCTCGCGATGCGACCCATCAGCGCTCCGCCTTCAGCGTGAAATCGAAACTGCCGTAGTGCAGGTAGTTGGCCCAGTCGGCCGAGGGGAGATTCCGCACCGCCGCACGCGAATCGTTGAGCGCGTCGCCGATCGAGCGGCCCTTGGCAAGGTCACGGTAAAGCGTCATCGCAAATGCGGTCGCCGCCGTGTCGGACACCGGCCACCAGGTGCCGATGAAATTCGCGACGCCGCCGCGCAGGAACGCCTCGGCAAAGCCGACGCTGCGGTTGAGCTGGCGCAGCGGCTTGACGGTCGCCCGCAAGCGCGCGGATTCGCAGGCATTGAAGAAGACCAGTGCCGGGACGGATTCGAGCGCGGCGAGGTCGGCGCCAGAGAGCACGCGCCCGCCGGCGCAGAGGATGCCGCTCGCGGCCGGCGCATTCGGATCGAAGTAGGCATGGCCCGCGAAGTGGATCGCGTCGTAGTCGCCGGAGCGGAACTCGGCGAGGAGCCGCGTACGGGTCGCATCGCCGCCGCGGATCACGGTGATACCGGCGCCTTCCAGTTGCGCGAGCATCCTGGCGACGCGCTCGCCTTCCTCGACCGCGCCCGGCAAGTCGCCGGTCGGGTTTACCACGAGCAGCACGTTGAGTTCGCGCTCGCGGCGCCGCTGTTCGCGCCACTTCGCGACCGACATGCCCTCCGCGGCGTAGCGGCGGCTGAGGCCCTTGTTGGCCGCCGGCGCCCAGCCGCCGATGTTCAATGCTTCCCAGGGCCAGTACGCGCTCGCGCGGTCATGCACGACCACGAGCGGCACCGATTTCACCGACGGCAGCGCGGCTGCGATCGCGTCCGGCAGCAGGAGCTCCGCGAGCCGCTCGCCGAAGTCCTCGAGTTCCGCGAGCGGCATGCCGGGCATCAGCCGCGCGTGCTCGCGCTCGAGTGCCTTGAAGTCGAGGCGGCGCGTGCCGACGAGTGCAGTCGCTTTCGGAGCGGGGCCGAGCAGCGCCACCTGCAGCTCGGTCGTCGACTGTTGCACGAAGAGCCAGGCCAGCGGCGTCGCGTTCGCCTTGGTGACGCGCGCGGCTTTATGCGGCGCCTTGCGGTCGGGCAGCAGCTTGAGGAGCCGCGCGGCCGGGTGCAGGCGGAGCAGGTCTTCGGCAACGTTTCGCGCCGCGGCCAGGCGATGGGCGTTGCGTGAAATGATCGTGATGCGACGCAGGCGCAGCTCCGGCGTGAGGTCGGCAAGCGCCGTCAGCACGCCTTCGAGCTGCGCGCGCGCGGCGGCGGTCGGCTCCGCGCCGGAGGCCGTGCCCCAGAGCACCATCGCGAAGTCGTCCACGCCCGCGAGTGCGAGGGTGCGCGTGACATTGGTCGCGGCGAGGCGCTGCACGTCCGGCCCGTAGCGGCCGAAGTTGCCGAGGCCCGCGAACACGACGAGCCGCGCCGCCAGTTCGCGCCGGCCGACCGGCAGCACAAAGACCTCGCCCGCAGCGGCGCCAATCGCGCGGCGGCGTGCGAGATCGCTGATCGCGCCCTGCAGGATGCGATCGATCGCGAGCGCGGCGCCCGCCGGCTCGACATTCTGGAAAGCGCCGAGCACCAGGGCGCCGGCGCTGCTGTCGGTGATGCTGCCCTCGACGAATGCGAGTTCGACCGGTTTCTGCGGCGTGCCGCGTTCGGCACCGGCGATTGGCGCAGCGGGCGGCTGGGCGACGTCCACGAACTCGCGCAGGAACTCGCGCTGCTCGCGCTCGCTGAGGTCGGACCAGGCGATCTTGGGATCAGGCGCCGAACGCGTGTCTTCCTGCCAGAACACGGTGCCGCCGCGCGTGCGGGGAAGCACGTGCGGCAGGGCATCGGTGGTCGCGCCGCGCGCGAGGTCGACGACCGCGCGTCCGACATCGTGGTTGCCGGGCAGCGAACCGTGGGATTCCTCGACGTACCAGGCAGGCAGGCCGGGCCAATGCGCGAGCGCGAGCGGTACGGTGCCGTCGCCGGCGGGGCTGCGGCCGAATTCGAGCTTGTGGCCGATGCGGCGGAGCGCCGTGACCGTGTCCTGGCTGTGGCCCGCGATCAGCGCGAAGCGCTCGTCCGGCGGCGGCAGGGATCCGATCGCCGCCTTAGCGGCCTTCAGCAGGATGGCGTTCGGTCGCGGTCCCTTGGGCCAATGACCGGCCAGGTAGGGATTGAAGTCCTGGCAGTCGGCGGCCGCGGGCAGCAGGCCGCAGAGTCCCGGAAAGGTCGTCAGCACCTGTTCCGCGATCTCGCCGGCGTCGTGGTGGAGGTCGAGCATCGCGAGCCGGCGCACGAGCGGGTAGGTGCCGCGCAGCGCCTGCACGGCGACGAAAGCGCCGCGGTTCGGCGTGCCGAGCTGGATCACGCGGGCGATGCGGTCGGCGCCCTCGTGCGCGAGCGCGGCGCGTGCGATGAGACCACCCATGCTGTGGCCGACGAGGATCACGTCCTGGCGGCGCTCGCGGACGAGACGGGCGGCGAGTTCCGCGCCGTTCCAGTCCATGTCGCGGCGCCAGTCGTAGGGATGGAAGGCGGCGTCGCAGCCGGCGATCCGCAGCACGAGACGCAGGCGCTCGTAGGCCATGCGCAGCACGCCGAGCGGTTCGTACTTGACGCCGTCGGGCAGCGCGAGCTTCGTCAGCTGGCCCTGGGCGATCTCGAACGGGTCAAACCAGGTGACGTCCGGCGTGCCGTCTTTGCGCAGCCGCCCGATCGTCGAGCCCATGATGCCCGGCAGGATCAGGACGCGCGGCCCGCCGCGCATACCGGCCGCGCGCCGCGCCAGCCGGGCCAGTTCCTGTTCCGTCTCGAGGTAGGCCGCCATCGCG
>JANNKZ010000306.1:0-3205 GCA_031396515.1 Gammaproteobacteria bacterium | reverse complement strand
GGGCATCGATTTCGTCCTGATTTGTACTGTAGAGTGAATCAAAGGGATACGTGAGGGTGATTTTTATATTTTTCTGTTGGTACAATGAATCGAAGAGCGAGATGTCTTCCTGGCCGGCTCGATACGGCGCTCGGCTACCTCAGCCTCGACCTCGGCGTCGATGCACTGGCGGCGATGCATTTCGGCCAGGTGCCCGCGGGCACGGCCAGTCATCCGCAGGCGCAGGCGGGACTCGCGATCCTTTCAGTCCGACGCGGACATTCTCGCCAGGCGCTCGTCTATTTCATTTCGGCCCGCGTGTCCGGCAAGCTCGATCCACCGCTCGCCGAGCTCGAGCGCGAAACACGCTTCCAGGTCGTGCTGCACGAGTTCGGCACGGCGCGGGACCTGCGCGACGCCAACGCCGCGGGACGCGCCTATGCGGCGCTCGACGAGCTGCGCCCGCATCATCCGTCAACGTTGCGCGCCCGCGCGGACCTCGCGGCACTGCGGGGCGATGCGCCGGCACGCGAACGGGCGTTGCGCGAATTGCTGGCGGTGGACCGCTCGGCACGGGGAGCCGCGAGCGAACTCGTCGATACGCTCCTGGTGCAGAACCGACCGCGCGACGCCCTGCAGGTCGCGCGGACACTCGCGCCGGAGCGGCTGGCCGCCGACCGCGGGCTACAGAAAATCGAACGCAACTGGGTGCCGCACTTCGACGCGGCGATCGGCAGCCGCTGGCGCAATGGCCCGACCGAGCACGACCGATTTGAATTGCCGCAGCTCCAGCTCGCCTGGAGCGGCAGCCACCCGCGTTTCGGCCGCTACCGCTTGGCGGCCGCTGCGCTGTCGCCGGATTCGGACGACATTCCGGTCGGCGAGCCGTACGGCAGTTCGCTCGCCCTGCCCGGGCGCGTCGATTCCGGCGGTGACGAGGGCGTCGCACTGCTGCTGCAATGGGCCCCGACCACGCGGCTCCTGCTGGAACTCGGCCACACGCCGTCGTCATTCGAAGTCAGCAACCTGACCGGCGCCCTGCGCTTCCGCGTCGCGACCGCGGAGGGACCGTGGAGTTTCGGCCTTGAGCGCGAGGCGGTCGCGGATTCGCTGCTGTCTTTCGGGGGCGTGATCGACCCCGTGACCGGCGAGAAATGGGGCGGCGTGACGCGCAATCGCGCTTACTTCGGCGGCGATTTCGGCGGTGACGACCTCGCGCTTTACGGAAAACTGTCCGGCGCGTTGGTCGATGGCCACCGCGTGGAAGACAACTCGCAATGGGAAGCCGAAGCCGGCGTATGGAAACGCGCGGCTTCTGGCGACCACTGGCGCGCGCGCGTCGGCGGCAATGTCCGTGCATTCGGCTTTGACGACAACCGCTCGCATTTCACGCTCGGGCACGGCGGCTACTTCAGCCCGCGCCGCTACCTGTCGGTCGGTCCCACCTTCGATCTGCGCGGCAGCCGCGAGGCGAAGAACTTCCGGCTCGAAGGCGGCGTTGCCTGGCAGGTCGTGCGTGAGTCCTCGAGCGCATTCTTCCCGACCGACCCGGTGTTGCAGGCGGCGAGCGGCGATCCGCGCTACGCAGGCGACTCCCGCGAAGGCGTCGGCGTGCGCCTCGCGGCCTCGGTTGAATGGCGGGTTTCAAACCGTGCGGTTGCGGGCGTCCGGCTCGAAGGCGCGACCGGCGAGGATTTCGACGAAGTCCGGCTGCAGGTCTACACGCGCCGGTGGTCGGGCGGCATCACCGAACCGCTGCGCGAGCCGCCGCTCACGCTGTTGCCGCCGGATCCCTACGAACTGAACTGAGCTCAGCTCAGCGCCGCTGACGGGCGGCAACAAAACTTTCGAGATATTTCGCGAACTGTTCACCCAGCTCCGGGTGACGGATGCCGTACTCGACCGTCGCTTCGAGATAGCCGAGCTTGTCGCCGCAGTCGTAGCGCTTGCCCTCGAAGCGATAGGCATACACCGGCTCGTCGGCGAGCAAAGCGGCGATGCCGTCCGTGAGCTGAATTTCGCCGCCCGCGCCGCGGCCAATGCTGCGCAGTTTCTCGAAGATCGATCCCGACAGCAGGTAGCGCCCGACGACGGCGAGGTCGGACGGGGCCTCCGCCGGCTTCGGCTTCTCGACGATCCGCCGCACGCGCGCGAGGTCGCCAACGGGCTCGTCGGTGGCGACGATGCCGTAGCGGCCGGTCTCGCTGCGCGCGACCTGCTGCACGCCGACCAGGCTGCCGCCGGACTGCAGGAAGCGGTCGCGCATCTGCGCGAGCACCGGCACCCTGGCGTCGATCAGGTCGTCCGCCAGGTGCACGAAGAAGGGTTCGGAACCGACCACCGGGTGCGCGCACAGCACCGCGTGCCCGAGGCCGAGCGGCGCCGGCTGGCGGATGTAGATGCAGGCGGCGTCGGCCGGCAGGATGCCGCGCAGCGCATCGGCGACATCCTTCTTTCCCTGGGACTCGAGCACCGCTTCGAGTTCCGGATCGGCATCGAAGTGATCTTCGATGGCCCGCTTCGAACTGCCGGTGATGAAGATGAGCTGGCGCGCGCCGGCGGCGAGCGCCTCCTCCGCCGCGTACTGGATCAGAGGCTTGTCGACGATCGGCAGCATTTCCTTCGGGCTCGCCTTGGTGACGGGCAGGAAACGCGTACCCCGGCCGGCGACCGGGAAGACTGCGAAGCGGATGGGTGCGGGACGGCTCACGCCCGGCATGATACCGGAGCCGCTCGTGGCCGGCCCGCACCGCGCCCATCGGCGTTCAGCCCGGAGCCTTCTCCGCCTCGAAGCGCAGGTTCGCCCGGTTCTGCTCAATCAGCTTCTTGCCGAGCCCCTTCACCTTGGCGAGATCCTCAGTGGACTTGAACGGGCCGTTCTTTTCGCGGTACGCGATGATGGCGTCGGCCTTCGCCTTGCCGATGCCGTCGAGTTCGCGTGCGAGCGTCTTGGCGTCCGCGGTGTTGACGTTCACGGGCCCGGCGATGGCGGTCGACGCGAGCAGCATGGCGGCCACGATGGCCGCGCCCAATCCCTTGGTCAGCATGTGGAATGACTCCCTTGTCTCGCGCGGCGACCATCGCCGCGCCCGCAGCAGAGACTAGACGGCGCTCCATGCCGCCGCAGCGCGGCTATCGTTCGCGATGGCGGAGAAACGCACCAAGGAACAGGTGCAGCATGCCCTTGGCGTAGGCCGCCGGACGGGTGGCGAGCGAGCGAATTTTC
>JANNKZ010000294.1:0-2139 GCA_031396515.1 Gammaproteobacteria bacterium | reverse complement strand
AAGTTGCCACACTTTCCGCCACTGCTTCGCGACCCACCTGCTGGAAGATGGCTACGACATCCGCACCGTGCAGGAGCTGCTCGGCCACTCCGACGTCAAGACGACCATGATCTACACGCACGTGCTGAACCGTGGCGGCCGTGGAGTCCGCAGTCCGCTCGATTCCGGCGCGCCGGCTCGCCGGCCTAGTGGCGCTTGAAATACTGCACCGCGCGCTCGTGTTTCTCAGCGGCCGCCCGGCTCGAAAACATGCCGAGATTGCGGCGCCTGTCGGCTAGGGTCGACGGTTACCTGCAGTGACCTCGTTCTTGTGCGCGGCAAACGCGGCGAGGACTTCTTTTTTCTCGGCCGCCGGCACCTTGAAGTGGTCGAGCGAGCGGCCGAGTTCCGCTGCCACCTCGTCGAACTCCGCCGGGGAGATCTTGAGATCACGGTGCGCCGCTTCGAGCCCGAGGTGCTTCTGTCCCGGCTTGGTCGCCGAGAACTTGAACGGGCCGCCGGACACTTCGCAGACCCACAGGGTGCGCATGAACTTGAGTCCCGGCAGGCGACCGAGGTTCTTCGTGTGCCATTCGCGAAGCGCGGGGTTCTTCGAATCCTTGCCGACGATCGGGTTGCGGACGACGGCGTCGCTGAAGTGATCGACGACCGCGGCGATGGCGAACACGCCGCCGAGCCGGTCATAGAGACTCTTTTGGGCGGCAGGGGCGGGCGTCGTGCCAGCCTGGTCCGCGACGGCCGGCGACTGCATCAGGAAGGTCGCGAGTGCGAGCGTGAGCGCACTCAGAAAGGTTTTCACGGGGTTCTCCTTCGCCATTGGTGTTCTGACTGCGCCATTAGTGGGCGAGACTCAGTCTATTTGGATAGGCCGGGATCGCCTGCGCCTGTAGGAAGTGGGCGCGTGCGCGCGCGCTAGGCGATCAGCGACGCAACTGCGTCCGCAAAACGCTCGGGAGCGCCCGGCTCCATCCGTAGATAAAGCGCCGGTTCGATCAGTTCGAGTTCCATCACGCTGAACTCCTTGCCGTGGCGCACCAGATCGACGCGGCCATAGAGGAGGGTGTCGCCGACGGCTCGCATCGCGGCATCGCCGGCGGCCGTGAGCGCGGTGTCGGCACGGATCGCACGGATGTCGCCACCGTGCTCTTCCTGCACGCGGAAATCGCCGCTCTTCGGCACCTTCAGGATGCTGTGGCTCAGCTGGCCATTGAAATAGATCAGCGAGAATTCGCCTTCCTCGACGATGTTTCGTTCGAACGGCTGCATCATGAGGGGGCGGTTGGCGAAATACGCTTCGATCTCGCCGGCGCGCGCCGTGGCGGTTTTTCGGTCGAGCCGATACGCACCCTGGGCATTGCCGCTGACGACTGGCTTGATTACAGCCTCCGGACTACCGGCCTCATCGAAAAGCGGCAGCAGTTCGCCGGGGCCCAGCCGCTCGCGCCAGAGCGTCGGCACGACAGGAACGCCGCGTTCCTCGAGTTCGCGCAGATACGTCTTCGGCATGTTCCAGCGCACGGTTTCGGTGCCGTTCTGCAATGGCGTGCCGCTGGCCTCGATCGCATCAAGCGTCGCGAGGAATTTCTCCGCGTGGTGCTGGTAGTCCCAGGTCGAGCGCAGCACCACGAGGTCGTAATCCGACCAGTTCATGTTCGGCCGGTCCCAGGGAACATTCTCGACGGCGACGCCGCGCTTGGCGAGCGGCGCATGCGCCAGGTCGTCATCGATGACGAATCCGGTCGGGTCGTGCAGGGTCAGGAAAGCAACGCGCCGCACGCTCAGAACCGCGCCGTCCAGCGAAACGTGGCGAGGCCGAAGTTGAGTTGCTCCAGCCCCCAGGCGATGTTGTTGCGCGCCTGGCGCTCGTACTGCGCGCGGAACTCGTGGGTCGCGTAGATGGACGGCCGCATCACGAAGGACTGCAGGATCGCTGCGCGCTGCCGGCGGTACATGCCGGTCGGTACCCACCAGTATTCCGCGCGGATCTGCAGCTCGAACTCGGCATAACGATCGGCGCTCGCGCCGAGAATCGCGAGATCGATGTCCACGAGTAGTTGCAGCGGCGGTTCGACTTGCTGCACTCCGTGGCGGGTCGTGAGAATCAGCGCGCGGACGAGGGCACAATCCGACGGTGGCCGG
>JANNKZ010000280.1:0-7417 GCA_031396515.1 Gammaproteobacteria bacterium | reverse complement strand
GTGACGCAAACCTTTTTCGGGAACCGACATGAATCGTGTGCGGCGACTTTCCGAAAAAGGTTTGCGTCACCTTTTTACCGGGCTGCGCCCCCTCTGATGTTTGACGCCGGCTTTTACCAACGCTATTACGTTGATCCGCGAACGAGGGTCGCCTCGCGCGCGGACACCGTGCGACTCGGGCGCTTCATCTGCGGTTACACCGCTTACCTCGGCTTCACCGTCAAGCGTGTGCTCGACGCCGGCTGCGGCCTCGGCCACCTGCGCACGCCCGTGCGCGAATTCTTCCCGCACGCGCGTTACGTCGGCCTGGAGACCAGCGAGTACCTGTGCCGGCGCTACGGCTGGAAGCGCGAGAGTGTCGCGGCCTACACCCCGAAGCAACCCTTCGATCTCGTCTTCTGCCATGACGTGCTCCAGTACCTGCCGGACCGCGAGGCGGTCGGCGCACTCACGAATCTGGCACGGCTCTGCCGCGGCGCCCTCTATTTCAGCGTCCTGACGGCCGAGGACTGGCGCCGCAATGCCGACCGCTCCAAGACCGATTCAGGCGTCCACCTGCGCCCGGCCGACTGGTACCGGAGCCGGCTGCTGCGCCGATTCCGCCCCTTGGGCGGCGGCCTGCTGGTCCGGCGCGGCTATGACCCCCTGCTTTGGGAGCTGGAAAAGCCCTGGACGACAGCAAATGGGCCTCCCCGGCCCCGGCGCAGGCCGAATTGATCTAAAATCGGCGCCTGAATCAGGACCCGGAGCCCGGGTCACCAACACGGGGAGAGACCGGATGTCGTTTCTGAAGCACACGGGCCTGCGCGCCCTCGGAACCGCCGCGATGGCGGCCGTCGTACTCGGTGGTTGCAGCGGCGGCAGTTCCAATGACGACTTGCCGCTGATTCGCGCCACACTGTCGCTCAAGAGCGTGTCGCAGGAGGGCGCTTGCGAATCCGTGCGCATCCGCATGACGCCGAAGGAACTCATCGGCAAGTCCAACAAGTACTCGAACAACAAGATGATGGTCGCGGAAGTGAATATGACCGGCCCGACCGACGAGAACGGCGCGCCGATGTGCAACGGCACCGGCGAGACCCTGCCGCTCGCGTCCGGCAACTGGGAATTCAGCGCGCCGCTCGCTTCGGGCGCCGCGACCTGCGTCCGCAACATCGAGCCCACCGGCGACCTGCTGATCACGTTCATCGACGGTATCGAAGGGTGTTCAGGCACCAACGGCTCGGCGGTGGATCCGATGGCGCCGATGGACGGCATGGCCCCGGTTGAGGGCGAGATGCCGGTGGAAGGCGAGCAGCCTGCGGACGCGGCGGACACCGCGCCGCCCCCGGCCGGCTGATCCGGGCGCAAGCAATCCAAGGGGCCGGCACGGGCAACCGTGCCGGCTTTTTAGTCAGTGGCGAACCTGATTCCATTCTATCTGCCGCCGCTCTTCCGCATCGCGGGCACGATCGCGCCAC
The DNA here is from genome assembly GCA_031396515.1 of Gammaproteobacteria bacterium. GTDB lineage: Bacteria > Pseudomonadota > Gammaproteobacteria > Steroidobacterales > Steroidobacteraceae > SCUD01. The sequence continues at coordinate 5,957 of JANNKZ010000280.1, read as the reverse complement.
GACTCACCGCGCGTGCGGTCGCGGCACTCGTCGCACGCCCGCGCGGCCGCAATCCGACGCAGCCCTGGGAAGTCGCTTCGGGTCCCGAAGGCCAGGAGATCGAGTTGCGCACCGGCCTGCACGCGCAATGCTGGGGCGAGAAGGGACCGCTGGTGCTCGCGCTCCACGGCTGGCGCGGCCGCACGACGCAGTTCCGTCCGCTCGCGGCGGCGCTGCTCGCGCGCGGCATGCGCACCATCGCGCTCGACCTGCCGGGACACGGCCGCTCGGTTGGCAGCACCGCGACGCCTCGCCAGATCGGCGAATTGATGGTCGAAGTACAGAAGATCTCCGGCCCCGTGCATGCGGCCATTGGCCATTCCTTCGGCGGCGCGGCGATCGGCGCGGCATTGCTCTACGGATTCCGGGCGGAGCGGATCGTCATCGTCTCGAGCCCGACGCACGTGAGCCGCATACCTTTCTTCTTCGCCAAGGCACTCGGCCTGCCGCACCGCGCCATGCCGCACTTCGCGCGATTGCTCGACGAGCACGCCAGCCGCCCGATCGCGGAACTCGACCTAGTTGCCACTGCGCCGAAGTCCGGCGTCCCAGCGCTCCTGGTGCACGACACGGAAGACAAGGTGATTCCCTACAGCGAGGGCGAGGCGCTCGCCGCCGTCTGGAAGGGGCTGGAATTCATGACGACGACCGGGCTCGGCCATCGCGACATTCTCGCGAATGGCGAGGTGCTGAAACGGATCGTGGAGTTCATCAGCCGCTGAGCGCGGCCGTCAGCGAGCGATCAGTTCGACCTTGAATGCGCCGCCGCGGTCGATCCGCCCGCCGGCTGCTCCGGCACGATCGTGATGCGCAGATGCCCATAGGGTGACGGCGGGATCAGCGTGTCACCGCGGCGTTCGATCCAGGCGAGCGTCGGCGGAGTCAGCATGTCGCCCTCACGCCGCAGATCCGGCGGCTCGCCGAGCAGCACCGCCGGCGTGAACACCACCAGATACTTTCCCTGCTGTTCGGCCGGATCGATGGCGATCGAGACGGACAGTCCCGCTTCGCCGCCCGGCGTCGCGAGCGCGGGCTCGAGTCGCAGGTTATCGAGCCCGGTCATGTGCGTGACGATGAACGTGTCGTCGAGCAATGCGACGACCGGATAGAAGATCGCGTCCACGTCGCCGTTCTTCGCCTTGAATTCGCTCTTGATGCGCACGCGATAGGGCGAGGTCTGCTTCGGCAGCTCGAAGGCCACGAACGCGGACTTGCCGCTGTGGAAATCGAATACCTGGCTCGCGCTGCCGACGTCCGCTTCCAGGATTCCGCGCGGCGGCAGCGCCGTGAACTGGAATCCCGACGGGTCGTCGCAGCAAGGCGTCGCTTGGGCGAAGACCGCGAGACGGGCCTCGGTGGTCGCCGGGTAGGATGAAGGTGTCCCCGCCGCGCATCCCGCCAAGGCGATCGCAGCCAGGAGAAATGTTGAATTCCGCATCTAAACCAAAGGCTAACATGATTGCCCCGGCCGTCGGCGTGATCGGCTGCGGACTTTCCGGCATCGCCTGCGCCCGGGAGCTGACCCGGGCCGGCCTGCAACCCCGCATTTTTGAGTACCAGCGCGCAGCCGGCGGCCGTCTCGCGACGCGTCGCTTCGCAGCCGCCTCCTTCGACCATGGTGCGCAATACGTCACAACGCGGGACCCGGAATTCCGTCGCACAATTGAGGACGCCCACGCCGCGGGCGTCGCCGGACAGTGGCGTCCGGAATGGCCGGCGCGCGATTCCGCCGACGGCGACCTCTGGGTCGGCGTGTCCGGCATGAGCAACCTGCCGCGCTTCCTCGCGCAGGATCTCGATGTCGAGTACGGCGCACGCATCGTGCGGCTCGAGCGCGGCCGCGACGGCTGGATTCTCGCTGACGATCGCGGGTCGGCCCACCTGGCATTCGATGTCGTCGTGCTCGCGTTGCCGCCGCCGGTGGCGGCGGCTCTCGCCGCTCCGCACAGCGCGCTCGCGGAACGGGTGTGGAGCATTCCGATGGCGCCCTGCTGGGCGGCGATGGCAGCCTTCGAACGTCCGCTCGCCGGCGTGCCCGACGCCACCTTCGACCCGGATCCGATGCTTACCTGGTTCGCGCGCGACAGCTCGAAGCCCGGCCGCGGCTTGCCGGACGCCTGGGTGCTGCATGCCGGCGCGGACTGGTCGCGCAGCGAGTTCGACCAGCCGGCGGCGCGCGTGCTGGAAGCGCTGCTCGAGCGCTTCTCGGAACGGATCGGCGCAACGCTGCCGCCCGTCGTGCTGTCGGACTGCCACCGCTGGCGTCATGCCCGCGTCGAGCGGCCGCTCGGCGAACCGTTTCTCTGGGACCGCGACGCCGGCATCGCCTTCTGCGGCGACTGGTGTCTCGATGCCCGCGCAGAGGCGGCCTGGCTCTCCGGGCGCGCCCTCGGCACCGTGCTTTCGGAAGCGCGGCTCGCATCGGGCTCCGGTAAGATGCGGGGCAGTCGATGAACAACCCGCGACAAGCGATTTTCCTGACCGCCGTTTCCGTGACGATGCTGTCTGCGTGCGCGGGCGGCGCCGCGCCCAGGCCGGAGTCCGAGAGCATGCCGACGAAGTCTGAGCCGGTCCCGCCGACCGCCGCCGTCCGGCCACACGTCGTCGAATCGCCGCATGGCAACCGGACCGACGAGTACTACTGGCTGCGCGACGACACGCGCGAGAGCAAGGAAGTGCTCGGCTACCTCGAGGCCGAGAACGCCTACAAGGCGGCGATGACCGTGCATACGCAGGCGCTCGAGGAGCACGTGTACGAGGAGATCATTGCGCGCATCAAGCAGGACGATGCGTCGGTGCCTTACCGGTTGCGCGGCCACTGGTACTACACGCGCTTCGAAACCGGCAAGGAATACCCGATCTACGCGCGCAAGGCCGGCACGCTGGAGGCGCCCGAGCAGGTGATGCTGGATGCGAACCAGCTCGCCGAGGGGCATGGCTTCTACCAAGTCGGCCGTACCGCGATCGCGCCCGACAACCAGCTGCTCGCCTATGTGGACGACACGGTCGGCCGCCGCCAGTACACGCTGCGGTTCAAGAACCTCGCGACCGGCGAAACGTTGCCGGACCGCGTCGAGAACGTGGACCCGTACGTCGCCTGGACCGCCGACAGCGCGAGCATCCTGTACCTGGAGAAGCATCCGGAGACGCTGCTCGCGTACCGCGTGCGCCGCCACGTGCTCGGCACCGATCCCGCGCAGGACACGCTCATCTATGAGCAGGATGACGAGACCTTCTATACGGCGGTCGCAACCTCGAAGGACGAACGCTACCTCCTGATCGTCGCGCAGAGCACGGTCTCGACCGAATGGCGTTACGCCGACGCGGCGGATCCGAAGCTCGAATTCAAGGTGTTCCTGCCGCGCGAGCGCGACCACGAGTACCACGTCGACCACCTCGCGGGCCGCTGGATCATCCGCAGCAACTGGCAGGCGCCGAACTTCCGCCTGCTGGAAGCGAAAGTAGGCGAAGAAGGCGATCGCGCGAACTGGAAGGAACTGGTCGCGCACCGCGAGGACGCCTTCATCCACGGCTTCGACGTGTTCAAGGATTTCCTCGCGATCGAGGAACGCTCGGGAGCGATGCGCAAGATCCGCATCCGGCCCTGGAGCGGCGGCGAAGACTTCTTCATCGCGGCGGACGAGGCGGCCTACACGACGGCGCTCAGCCAGAACGCGGAAATCGACACGCACATCGTCCGCTACGAATACTCGTCGCTGACGACACCCGACACGATCTACGACTACGACATCCAGACCGGCGAACAGCAGCTGATGAAGCGCACGCCGGTGCTCGGCGACTTCAACCCGTCGCAGTACCGCACGGAGCTCGTCTGGGCGACGGCGCAGGACGGCGCGAAGATCCCGGTGTCGCTGGTGTACCGCGAGGGCTTCAAGCGCGACGGCAAGGCGCCGATGCTCCAGTACGCCTACGGCTCCTACGGCGCGTCCATGGACCCGGAGTTCTCGATCGCGCGGCTGTCGCTGCTGGACCGCGGCTTCGTGTTCGCGCTTGCGCATGTGCGCGGCGGCCAGGAGATGGGCCGGCGCTGGTACGAGCAGGGCAAGCTGCTCAACAAGAAGAACACCTTCACGGACTTCATCGACGTCACCCGCTTCCTGGTCCAGGAAGGCTATGCCGACGCGAAGCGGGTCTCCGCCATGGGCGGCAGCGCGGGCGGCCTGCTGATGGGCGCGATCGCCAACCTGGCGCCCGGCGACTACCGCGCGATCGTCGCGCAGGTGCCGTTCGTGGACGTCGTCACGACGATGCTCGATGAGAGCATTCCGCTGACGACCAACGAGTTCGACGAGTGGGGCAATCCGAAGAAGAAAGAATTCTACGACTACATGCTCTCGTACTCGCCCTACGACAACGTCGCGCGCCAGGATTACCCGGCAATGCTCGTAACGACCGGCCTGTGGGACAGCCAGGTGCAGTATTACGAGCCGGCGAAGTGGGTTGCGCGCCTGCGTGCGCGCAAGACTGGCGACAACGTGCTGCTGTACCGCACCACCATGGAAGCGGGCCACGGCGGCAAGTCCGGGCGCTTCCAGCGCTTCCACGAGATCGCCGAGGAATACGCCTTCATCCTCGACCAGTCGGGCGTCGCGGAGTAAATCATGCAGTTGGGCCGCATCGAGCAGATTGCGATGCCGGTGCGCGACCTGGCCCGTGCCACCGCTTTCTACCGCGACACGCTCGGCATGCAGTTGCTGTTCGAGGTCCCGCCGCAACTTGCGTTTTTCGACTGCGACGGCGTGCGGCTCGCGCTGTCCATCTCCTCCGACCCGATGTACGACCCGCCGGGCTCGATCGTCTATTACCGCGTGGATGCGCTCGAAGCGGCGCATGAGGAGCTCGAGCGCCGCGGCGTCGAGTTCCTGCGGGGCCCGCACAAGGTCGCGGAACTCGGTGACGTCGAGATCTGGATGGCCTTCTTCGAGGACACCGAAGGCAACACGCTCGCGCTGACCTCGGAAAAGCCGGTCGCGAAGTGACCGCGACGGCGGGAAACGCGGGCCTGCTCGACCGCCTGGTCAGCGCGAAGCCGGGCGAAATGCGCGCGCTCGTCGCCGCTTTCGCCTACAACTTCCTGCTGTTCACGGCCTACTACATCCTGAAGCCGCTGCGCGATTCCATGGGCGTCACCGGCGGCGTCGAGAACCTCGACGACCTGTTCGGCTGGACGCTCGTCGGCATGCTGCTCGCGGTGCCGCTCTACGGCTGGATTTCCGGCCATTTCCGCCGCGCACTGTTCCTGCCGTGGATCTACCTGTTTTTCGTCGTGCAGCTGCTCGGCTTCTGGGCGCTCTTCACGACGCAGGCGGACGACGCGCCGGTCGCGCGCGTGTTCTTCGTGTGGGTCAGCGTATTCAACCTGTTCGTCGTGTCGATATTCTGGAGCTTCATGGCGGACCTGTTCGACCGCGAGCAGGCGAAGCGCGTGTTCGCGTTCATCGCCGCAGGCGCGAGTTCGGGCGGCATCCTGGGCTCGAGCATTCCGGCGTTCTTTGCGGAGACGCTCGGCGACGTCAACCTGCTCTTGATCTCCGCCGGGCTGCTCGCCGGCACCGTCCTGCCGATCCGAGCCTTGTTGCGCTGGAGCGCGGCGCGGCCGGCTGCCGCGGTGCGCCAGGACGAGCGGCCGATCGGCGGTAATCCTTTCGCCGGCTTCAAGCGCGTGTTCACCTCCGGGTATCTCTCCGGCATCGCGCTCTTCGTATTCCTGATGGCGGCGGTGTCCACTTTCCTGTACCTCCAGCAGGCGGACCTGTTGTCGGTGCATTTCCCGGAACGCGCGGAACGCACGGCTTTCCTCGGCCGCATCGAGCTCGTGGTCAATATCGCGGTGGTGCTGGTGCAGGTGCTCGCGGTCGGCCGGCTGACCTCGCGCTTCGGGCTGCCGGTCATGATCG
>JANNKZ010000159.1:0-6861 GCA_031396515.1 Gammaproteobacteria bacterium | reverse complement strand
CGGAATTTCTTGCCGCACCAGGACCCGAGAATCATGTCCGGCGCGCGGCGCACGACTTCCAGTGGATCCGCGATGATGCGATCGCGCCCGAGCGACTTCGCCGAGAGCTCGGGAAAGCAGTTCACGCCGCCGGCGATCTCGATGATCTCGCCGACCCAGCGGATGCCGGCGATCAGCGGATCGTCCCATTCCTCGAAGTAGACACGCGGATGCCGCGGCAGCGCGGATGCGGCCGCGCGCACGCGTTCGACATTCGCCGCGAGGCGATCCGCGAGCGCCGCCGCCTTCGCCTCACAACCGATCATGCCGCCAAGCATGCGCACCGTGCGCAGAATCTCCGCGACGCTTCGGTGATTGAAGAGATGCACTTCGAGTCCGGCGCGCGCGAGTTCGGCCGCGATGTCGGCCTGCAAATCGGAGAAGCCGAGCACGAGATCCGGCGCGAGCGCCAGGATGCGGTCGATCTTGGCGCTCGTGAAAGCCGATACTTTTGGCTTCTCGCGCCGCGCGCGCGGTGGCCGCACGGTGAAGCCGGAGATGCCGACGATGCGCGATTCCTCGCCGAGCAGATACAGCGTCTCCGTCGTTTCCTCGGTCAGGCAGACGATGCGTTCGGGATAGCCGCCGTGCATCGCCTCACTCTATCAGGGGCCCGGATTGCGGGCCCACCGGCCCTGTGCCACGCTGCCGCGATGAGCGTGGACCTGAATTTCAGCCGCCGTGTCGAGCGGCTGCTGTTCGACCGGCACGACACGGCGGTCGCGCCCGCGAACTGGCTGTTTGACTTGCTGCGCTATCCGTTCGCACTGATCCGCGACCTGCTTACCGGCGAACTCAACCTGCGCGCGATGGGCCTCGTCTACACGACGCTGCTGTCGCTCGTGCCGCTCGTCGCATTCGCTTTCGCGATCCTGAAGGGCCTCGGCATCCACCGCGACCTCGAGCCGCTGATCTTCGAGTTCCTGCGGCCGATCGGCGATCAAGCCGGCGAACTGACCACGCAGATGATGACTTTCGTCGACAACGTGCGCGGCGGCGTGCTCGGCTCGCTCGGCCTCGCCTTCCTGCTCTACACGGTCGTGACCACCATCCAGAAGCTCGAGGGCGCGTTCAACTTCGCCTGGCACGTCGAGCGGCCGCGCTCGCTGATGCGCCGCATCAGCGAGTACCTGAGCCTGATGGTGATCGGCCCGGTGTTCCTGGTGATCGTGTTCGGCCTGTTCGGTGCGGTCGGCAGCCACAAGGCGATGCTGTGGCTGACCTCGCACGAGCCGGCCGGCTCGATCATCCGTGGCCTCGGCGTGCTCGGGCCCTATGTCTTCGTCACCGGCGTGTTCACCTTCCTCTACGTGTTCGTGCCGAACACGCGCGTTCATTTCAAGGCGGCGCTGGCGGGCGGCGTGACGGCGGGCGTGCTGTGGGCGACGAGCGGCGTGTTGTTCGCCAAGGTGGTCGCGGCCTCGACCCAGATGGTCGCAATCTACGCGGGCTTCGCGATCTTCCTCGCGGCGCTGATCTGGATCTACCTGAGCTGGGTGATCCTGCTGATCGGCGCCCAGCTCTCGTTCTACGTGCAGAACCCGCGCTACCTGCGCGCCGGCCAGGTGCCGGTGCGACTCACCAGCAGCCTGCGCGAGCGGCTCGCACTCAGCGTGATGCTGATGATCGCGCGCAAGTTCGTCGCCGGCGACCCGCCGTGGCGCCAGCGCCTGCTGGCCGAGCACCTGGAGATTCCCGGCTCGGCGCTCTCCACCGTGATCAATTCGCTCGAGAACGCGGGTCTCGTGACGGTGACGGAGGAAGAGGACGTGCTGCCGGCGCGCGATCTCGAGAACATTGCGCTCTGCGACGTATTGAACGCGGTCCGCGACGAGCGCCAGTATGAGACCTGGCTGCTGTGGCGCGCGCGCACCGATCCGGACGCCGATGCGGTCGCGGTATCGGTCGAATCCGCCATCCGGGAGCGCGTCGAGGGCCGGTCGCTGCGCGAGCTCGCGAGCCCGCCGCAGGACCAGTCGCCTGCCTAGTCGCCAGCGATCGTCATCTGCTCGATCAGCAGCGATCCGCAATGGATCGCGCCGCGCAGGTCCACATCGTCGCCCTGCGCGACGATGCCGCGATACATGTCGCGCAGGTTGCCGGCGACGGTGATCTCGTGCACCGGCTGCGCGAGCTCGCCGTTCTCGACCCAGAACCCGGAGGCGCCGCGCGAATAATCGCCGGTCACCGGATTGACGCCCTGGCCCATCATCTCGGTGACCAGCAGCCCGGTGCCGAGCTTCTTCAGGAGTGTCTTCGGGTCGAGCATGTCGCCGCGCACGATCAGGTTGTGCACGCCGCCGGCATTTCCGGTCGTCACCCGGCCGAGCTTGCGCGCGGAATAGGCGTCGAGCAGGTAACCCTTCAGCACGCCCGCAGTGACGAGATCGCGGTCGCGCGTCGCAACGCCCTCGCCGTCGAAAGGCGCGGAACCGAGCGCGCCCGGCAGGTGCGGCCGCTCGATCAGCGAGATGGATTCCGGGAACAACTGCTGGCCGTCGGCATCGAGCAGGAAGCTGCTGCGCCGGTACTGCGCGCCGCCGCCGATCGCGCCGACGAAATGCCCGATCAAGCCGCGCGCGAGCTCCGGCGCGAACAGCACGGGGGCCTTGCGCGTCGCCAGCTTTTCGGCACCGAGCCGCTGCACGGCCTTGCGTGCCGCGCGGCGGCCGACCGTCTCGACGTCCTCGAGGCCGCGCCAGTCGCGCGCCGCCGTGTACCAGTAGTCGCGTTGCATGTCGCCGTTGCTCTGGCCGAGCACCACGCAGCTCACGCTGTGCGAGGTGGACGGATAGCCGCCGACGAAGCCGTGACTGTTGCCGAAGACGCGGAGCTTCCGGTGCGTGGAGACCGAGGCGCCCTCGGAATTGCGGATGCGCGGGTCCTCGGCGAGCGCCGCGGCCTCGCAGCACTTCGCGAGCTCGATCGCGGCCGGCGCTTCGATGTCCCAGGGATGGCAGAGATCGAGGTCCGGCAGGTCGGCCGCCATCAGCGACGCATCGGGCAAGCCGGCGTATTCGTCGTCGGTCGTGAAACTGGCGATGGACAGCGCCTTGGCAACGGTCTCCTCGACTGCCGCCGACGACAGGTTAGCGGTGCTGGCCGAACCCTTGCGCTGGCCGGCGTAAACCGTGACGCCGAGGCTGCGGTCGCGCTGGTACTCGAGGGTTTCGACTTCGCCGAGGCGCACCGTGACCGAGAGGCCGGTCGACACGCCGACGCCCGCCTCCGCCGCGCTCGCGCCCCGGGAACGCGCCAGGGAAATGGCCTGCTCGACGACACGTTCGAGCGTCGCCTGGTCCGGGTGGGCGGCTTCAGTCATGGCCAAGGTCGCATGCTAGCATCCGGCCGATGCGCCGCCGCCAGCTTCCCGGGGAGCCGCCACCCCCGACCAAGGGCGAATTGAAGCGCCAGGCGCGCTTCACGCAGGATCTCGCGGAACGCCTGATCGACGCCCCGGCGGAAGTCATTGACGGGCTTGCCCTGCCGGAGAAACTGGCCGATGCGATCGCACTCGCCCGGCGCATCACCGCGCACGGCGCGGCCCTTCGCCAGCGGCAGTTCGTCGCCAAGCTGATGCGGGGCCTCGATTCCGGACCGATCGAGACCGCGCTCGAGGCCGAAGCCGTGGCCACGCGCCACGAGGCGGCGCGATTCAAGCGCGCCGAACGCTGGCGCGACCGGCTGGTGAAAGACAGCAAGGCTGCCCTCACGGAATTCCGGTCGGAATATCCCGGCGCCGACAGCGCGGAACTCGAACGCCTCGTGGCCGCCGTCGTCGCCGAACGCCAAGGTGGCCGGCCGCCGGGCGCCGGCAAGAAGCTGTTCCGCTTCGTGCAGGACGTGCTGGCAACCACCGGCTAGGCTCAGAGCTTGTCCGGCTGCGCCTTGCCGCCGTCCATCTGCTCGATCGTCGCGTAGGATGCCGCCCGCGTCTTCTGCAGCCGGGCTGCCGCGCCCTCCGCTTCGCGCATCGCGCGCAGCAGGTTGCCGCGCGCGAGTTTGCCCAGCATCTCCTCGGTCCAGCCGCGACGGATCAGCTCGGCAAACAGTCGCGGATAGCTCGCGACGTCCTCGAGATCCGTCGCCATGCTGGACGCCTCGCCGTAGAAGTCGGCGCCGACGGCGACGTGGTCGATGCCGGCCACATCGCGGATGTGCTCGATATGATCGGCGACATCCGCAAGCGCCGCGCGCGGCTCCGGATGTTCCACCGTGTATTTTTCGATGGCCGCATCGTAGGCCGCATCGCCGAGCTTGACGCCGGTTGCCTTTTCGAAGGCCGCCTGCCACTCGGCGTGTTCCCGGCCCTGCACGTTGAACAGGGAAATGAAGCTCACCATCACGACGCCGCCGTTCTTCGGCAGCCGCGCCAGCACGGCGTCCGGCACGTTGCGCGGCGTCGGCGAAAGCGCCTGCGCGTTCGAGTGCGAGAAGATGACCGGCGCTTCCGCCGCGTCGAGCACGTCGTTCATGGTCTCGACCGACACATGCGACAGGTCCGCCAGCATGCCGAGCCGGTTCATTTCGCGCACGACCTCGACGCCGAACGCCGTCAGGCCCCCGTGCCGCGCAGCCTCGGTCGCCGAGTCCGCCCAATCGTTGCCGTTGAAATGCGTCAGCGTCATGTAGCGCACGCCGAGCCGGTAGTAATCGCGCAATGCACCGAGCGAGTTCTCGATCGCGTGACCGCCCTCGATGCCGAGCATCGAGGCGATCTTCCCTTCGGCGCTCGCGCGCTCGATGGCGTCGGCCGTGAGGGCGAGCGCCAGGTCTCGCGGATAGCGCTCGATCATCCGCAGCGCGATGTCGATCTGCTCGAGCTGGATGCGCGCGAAACCGCGGGCGCGCGTGTCGGCGCCGCTCGGAATGTACACCGACCAGAACTGGCCGCCGACGCCGCCTTCGCGCAGGCGCGGCAGGTCGGTATCGCCCGCAGTGCGCTGCGTCAGGTCATAGGACTCGACGTCGCGCGGCGGCTTGCCGCTCTCGCGGATCACGTACGGCAGGTCGTTGTGTCCGTCGATCAGCGGGTGCGCTTTCAGGATCTCGCGCGCCCGCGCGAGCGCCGCATCCGGCGCGGACTCCGCGGCGCCGGCGAGGCCGGTCGCCAGCACCGACAGCGCGGGCAGAAGGCGAAGTGCGTGCCAGGCCGGGTTGATTTGGGGTCGGTGCATGGCGTCATCCTGCGTTGGGTAGGGCTGTCGCCTTCCGGAGACAGCGCCGGGGTTGTCGGCAAAACTCACGGGGTTAGCCTGATCGGGTTGCCCAGCGTATCAAGCATCCCCTGATCTTCGGGCAATCCCCCGCGTCGCACTACTCCCTGTCGGCGCGGGGGGATTTCAGGGGGCTCGCCGCCTCCCGAAAAATCGTTAACAGACAATAGCTTGCAAGCTGCCCTGCGCAGGTCCGGGGTCGTCCGCATGCTAGAATCCCGCGATGAAACCGCTGGTCGGCATCATCATGGGCTCGACGTCCGACTGGGACACGATGCGCCACGCCGCAGAGACGCTGAAATCGCTCTCGGTGCCATTCGAGACCCGCATCGTCTCGGCGCACCGCACGCCCGATCTCCTGTTCGAATACGCATCCGCCGCCGAAGGCCGCGGCATTGAAGTGCTGATCGCGGGCGCCGGCGGCGCCGCCCACCTGCCCGGCATGACGGCGTCGAAGACGCTGCTCCCCGTGATTGGCGTGCCGATCCAGTCGAAAGCGCTGAATGGCCTCGACTCGCTGCTCTCGATCGCGCAGATGCCGGCGGGCGTGCCGGTCGCGACGGTTGCGATCGGCGAACCGGGCGCGAAGAACGCGGCGCTGCTCGCGACCGCGATCCTCGCGGCGCGACATCCACCGCTCAAGGACGCGCTACGCGCCTTCCGCGAACGCCAGACCGCCGAGGTGCTGGCGAAGCCCGATCCCGCCGGCGGCTAAGCCCGATGCGCATCGGAATCATCGGCGCCGGTCAGCTCGGCCGGATGATGGCCCTTTCCGGCATTCCGCTCGGACTCGAATTCGCGATGTACGACCAGAGCGGCGACGTGCCAGGCGCGGCCGTCGCGCCAGTCGTCACGGGCCGCTTCGACGACCTCCGAAAGCTCACGAATTTTGCACGAAGGGTCGACGTCGTGACCTTCGACTGGGAAAACGTGCCGGTCGCCTCGGTGCGCGCCATCGCCAGGCAGGTGCCGGTCTGGCCGCCGCCGCGCGCGCTCGCCGCGAGCCAGGATCGCTGGCTGGAAAAACAGCTGTTCCGCCGCCTCGGCATCCCGGTCGCACCGACCGTTCCCGTGGACACGCGCGCGCAACTGACGCTCGCCATCGCGGCACTCGGACTGCCCGGCATCCTGAAGACACGCCGCCTCGGTTACGACGGCAAGGGGCAAGTGGTGCTCCGCGGGCCGGCCGATGCGGATCGCGCCTGGCAGGCGCTCGGCGGCCGGCCGCTGGTCTACGAGCAGTTGGTGCCCTTCACCCGCGAACTTTCGCTGATCGGCGCGCGCGACCGTCGCGGGCGGGTTGCGTTCTATCCGCTCGCCGAGAACCGCCACGAGAACGGCATCCTCGCCGAGACGCGCGCACCCTACCGGAATGCCGCGCTGCAGCGCGCCGCGGAGCGGCATCATCGGCGCCTGAGGCAGGCGCTCGGCTACGTCGGCGTGCTCTGTGTCGAGTACTTCGTGCTGCGCGGCCGGCTGGTCGCGACCGAGATGGCGCCGCGCGTGCACAACTCCGGCCACTGGACCATCGAGGGCGCCGAAACCAGCCAGTTCGAGAACCATGTCCGCGCGGTCGCGGGCCTGCCGCTCGGCTCGACGCGTGCCA
>JANNKZ010000263.1:0-6353 GCA_031396515.1 Gammaproteobacteria bacterium | reverse complement strand
GCGGCCACGGATGCGTCCGAGTGGATCGTCGGGCGCGGCTGGATTGAATCGAAATGGCAGCCGGCGGTGTTTCCGACGCGCGCCGACCTCGATGCCGCAGTCGCGGACCGGCCGGTGACGCTCGAACGCGCCGACGGGCATGCGATCGTCGTCAACAGCCGTGCGCTCGCAATCGCCGGCATCACGCGCGCGACGCCCGATCCGGCGGGCGGAAAAATCCTGCGCGATTCGTCCGGCGAACCGACCGGCATGCTGATCGACGACGCGATGAACCTCGTCCTCGACCGCGTGCCGCCCATGACGCCCGAGGAACTGGGTCGCGCTGTCGCGGCGGGCGCGGCGCGCAGCGTGCGGCTCGGCTGGACGCAACTGCAGGTTGCCGGAACGACCTGGCGTGAAGTCGAGCAGATCTGCCGCCAGTATGCGACCGGCGCCCTGAAGCTGCGGCTCTATGTCGCGATCGGCGGCCCCGGCGCCGATGCGGATCGGCTGCTCGCGGTCGGCCGCGGCTGGAAGTCCTGCGACCCGCGCCTGACCGTGCGCGCGATCAAGCTCTACATGGACGGTGCGCTCGGCTCGCGCGGCGCGGCCCTGCTCGCGCCCTACAGCGACGCGCCGGACAGCACGGGCCTCTTCATCAATCCGCCGCAGGAGATCCTGCGCATGGCGATCGCCGGCCTTACGAGCGGCATCCAGATCGAAACGCATGCAATCGGCGACCGTGGCAACCGCGTCGCGCTCGACCAGTACGAGCGGGCATTTGCGGCGGTGCCGCCGGAAAAGCGGCCGGTTGCCGATCCGCGCTTCCGCATCGAGCATGCGCAGGTGGTCGACGCCGCCGACCTGCCGCGATTTGCGAAGCTGGGCGTCATCGCCTCCATGCAGACCTCGCACGCCATCAGCGACATGCTGTTCGCGCCGGCGCGGCTCGGCCCCGGCCGCATCGCCGGGGCCTATGCCTGGCGATCGCTGCTGAACGCCGGCGCGCGCATCGCCGGCGGCAGCGATGCGCCGGTCGAACAGGGCGATCCCCTGGTCGAGTTCTACGCCGCCGTCGCGCGCCGCACGCTCGAGGGATTCGCGGGCCCCGACTGGGGTCTCGACCAGCGCCTGACGCGCGCCGAGGCGCTCGCTATCCTGACGACCGGTCCGGCGTACGCCGCATTCGAGGAAAAGGATCGCGGCACGATCGCGGTCGGCAAGCTGGCCGACTTCAGCGTGTTCTCGGCGGACCTGATGGAAGTGTCCGAGGCGGAGATTCTGCGGGCGCGGGCAATACTGACGGTGATCGGCGGCGAGATCGCTTACGACGCCGGCGCGATCACGCCACCGACCGCGGGCGATTGAGCCCGACGCGGAAGCGGCCGGTCGCGGTGAGCCGGTCCTGAAGCGATTGCGCGCGGCGGCGTTCCGCGCGCTTCGCGGCGAAAGACATCGCGGCCACGGCCTCGAGCGTCGAGGACTTGGCGAACAGGAAGCCCTGGCCCGCCACGCAGCCGAGTTCCAGCAGTTTCGCCACCTGGTCTTCCTCCTCGATGCCCTCGGCGACGGTTTCGAGTCCCAGCGTTTCACCGAGCATCACGACCGCGCGCGCCAGCTCCGGGCCATCATCCTGGTCGGTCAGCCGGCCGACGAACGAGCGGTCGATCTTCAGGATGTCGATCGGGAAGCGGTGCAGATAGGACAGCGACGAATAGCCCATGCCGAAGTCGTCGATCGCGAGGCGCACGCCGAGCGCTTTCAGCTCGCGGAAGCGCTCCAGGTTGATCTCGGTGTTGTGCATGATCGTGCTCTCGGTGAGCTCGATCACCAGGTTTTCCGGTTCGAGGCCGGACACCTCGAGTGCATGACGGACGTCGGCGACCAGGTCCGCGTGCTGCAGGTGCCGGCCCGAGATGTTGACCGCGACGCGGAGGCCCTCGCCCGCGACGATCGAGTCGCGCCAGGCGCGCACGCTGCGGCAGGCCTCGACCAGCACCCAGCGGCCGAGGTCGATGATCTGCCCGGATTCCTCCGCGGCGGCGATGAACGAGCCCGGCATGATCAGGCCTTGCTCCGGGTGGTTCCAGCGCACCAGCGCCTCGACGCCCAGCAGTTCACGGTGCGCCAGGTCGATGACCGGCTGGAACTCCAGGAAGAATTCGCCGCGCTCGAGCGCGCGGTCGATGTCTTCCTCGAGTCGCAGGCGCTCGCGCAGCTGCTCCTGCATGCGCGGCTGGAATACGACGAAACGCGCCTTGCCGGCTGCCTTCGCGCTGTACATCGCGATGTCGGCATTGCGCAGGAGCTGCTCGGTGTCGTCGTCGGGTTGCGAGAACGCGATGCCGATGCTGGCTGCGATGTGGGTGTCGCTGCCGTCGAGGATGAGCGGCTCGTGGAACGAGGAGGTGATCGTCGCGGCGATGCGCTCGACGTCGGCGCCCTCGCGGATCCCTTCGAGCAGGATCGCGAATTCGTCGCCGCCGAGACGCGCGACCGTGTCCGACGGCCGCGTCGACTTGACCTGGCGCTGCGCGGCCGCCTGCAGCAGGCGGTCGCCGGCGTCGTGGCCGAGCGAGTCGTTGACGTTCTTGAAGTTGTCGAGGTCGAGGAACAAGACGGCGATGCGCTGGCCGGAGCCCTGGGGCGGCGCCAGCGCGTGCTGGACGCGGTTGCGGAACAGGCTGCGGTTGGCGAGCAGCGTCAGCGGGTCGTGGAAGGCGAGCTGGCGGAGCTGCTCCTCGAGCGCCTTGCGCTCGCTGACGTCGCGGAAGTTCAGCGCCAGTCCCGCGATCGCCGGGTCGTCCAGCAGGTTGCTGCCGACGCTCTCGAGCGTGCTGCGGCGCGCGCCGTTGCCGACCGCGACCTCGACCGGCCCGATCGGGCGGCCATGGGTCGCCGCCACCTCGGCCAGGAATGCGCCGAGCCGTTCGCGGTCCGCATCGCCCCAGAGATCGAGCAAGTTGCGGCCAACCAGGTCGTCCGGGTGCATGCCGAAGGTGCGCTCGGCGGCGGGCGAGGCAAAGCGCAGCCGGCCGTTGACGTCGGTGATCATGATCACGTCGGACGCGTGCTTGATCAGCGAGGCGTAGCGCGCCTCGACGATATTGGCCGCGCGGCGCTCGCGCACCAGCGCGTCGTCCCGCGACAGCACGCCCTGGCGCAGCATGACGAGCAGCGTCAACACGAAGATGATGACGGTCATGGCGGTCGCGGGGCTCGCACTCGTGCCGCTCTCGACGTAGACCAGCACGAGGAAGGACACCAGCATCGCGACGTAGGGCAGGCCCTGCAGCATCGCGTTGCCGAAGGCGGAAGGCGCCCGCTGCGCCCGCGGCCCGCGGCGCAACTGTTCGCGCGCGGCGGCGACCAGCCAGCCGTAGCAGGACAGATAAATGGCGTCCGAGATGCCCCCCGGAAGGTACGAGCCCGAGACCTTCGACATCGCCCAGACGATGTCCGCGAGAAACATCGACGAGAAGCCAATTGCGAGCAGCACCAGCGTGCGCCGGCTGATCGGACCGTCGCCCGCGTGCATCAGCAGCACGCCGAGAGCGAGCAGCATCAGGCAGTCCAGCGCGATGTAGGTCTGGGCCAGCACATACTTGATGACGTCGGGGTCGCGGTCGGCCGATGCGGTCGGTGCGATCACGAAGAACCAGAAGAAGGCGCCGAAGCCGAGCATCAGGATGGTCGCGTCGAGCGCCAGGCGTCCCCATTGCACGCGCGCGCCCGCCGCGCGCATGACAGTCAGCAGGCCGGCGAACAGCAGCGGAAAGAAGCCCAGGAAGAAGACGTCGCCGACCGACGGGAACGGATCCACGTCGAACAGCCAGTAGGTCGAATTCAGCAGGTTGCCGACGCTGTACACGGCGATCGAGGCGGCGAGGTACTGCCAGGTGCGGCGGATCGTAGGGTCGGTTGCCTTGCGCGCGGCGCAGAACGCGAGCAGCGCCGCGACGATGCTCGCGGGCGAATCGCTGAAGAGTGTGAAGACCTCGGGCAGGGGCTCCTTGCCCTCGAAAAAGAGCGTGGCGATCGCGATCAGGACGTAAACGATGACCGCGATCGTGAGCACGCCGGTCCAGCCGGCGGCGAATGGTTCGCGCGGCTGGATTCCCTCGGCGGATTCGGGGCTCGGAGGCATGTTTTGCAGCGCAAGGCTCCCATGCGCGGCCGGCCCCAGAGGCCGGCCTGCGACACGACATATGTAGCCTCACGGGGTCGGCCGCCAACTGTGAACTGGTTCAGGAATCAGGACCCGCGAGGTGATGCGGTCCACACATCGCGCGGGAAACGGCAGGTCGGTTGTGGGCGGCGGGCCGCGGGACCAGGGGCGCGGATCTACTGCCAGACTGCGTCGGCGACCCGCATCCAGTTGTCGCCCAGGATCCCGCTCACGTCCGCGTCGGTGTAACCGAGTCCCGAGAGGCCGTCCGCGATCGCCGGGAGCGCTTCCGGCGGCAGGTTTTTCGAGCCGGAACCATAGCCCCATTCCGGCGGCCACATCGCGGTGCTCGCGCGCCCCGGTTCCTGGAGCTCGCCGCTCCTGACCATGTAGTCGAGCGCGATCGCGACGTGGCGTGCCCCGACCAGGCGCGCCACGTAATCGGCGTGGCGCACGACATCGGCCGCCGTCGGCTGGCGGTTGCCCAGGAACAGGCCGATGCCGTTGATGCCGACCACGCCGCCCGTCGCCGCGCAGGCGCGGATCAGATCGTCGGGAATGTTGCGCGGATGGTCGTGGAGCGCGCGCGGATTGGAATGCGAGAAGATCACCGGCCGGTCGGTCGCCTCGAGGATTTCGCGCGCGGTGCGGTAGCCCGCGTGCGAACAGCACTTGATCATGCCGACCCGGTCCATCTCGGCGAGGATCGCCCGGCCATGCGCGGTGAGCCCGGTGTCCTCGCCGTCGTGGCAGCCGCTGCCCGCGAGGTTCCGCCGGTTGTAGACCAGCAGCATCCAGCGCACGCCGAGGCCGTAGAAGTGCTCGACCAGCGAGGCGTCGCCGTTGAACGAGAACACGCCCTCGATGTCGAGGCAGACGGCCAGCCGGCCCGCCGCTTTTGCGGCCCGCATGTCGGTGGTGGTGAGTCCGAGCACGTAATCGTTCGGGTTCGCTTGCACGAAGTCCCGGATCGCGTCCGCCATGCGCTTCAGCACCTCGAGCGGGACATGGCTGTCGCCGATGTTGATCGTGACCGCGTCCGCGCCGGCCCGGCGGTAACGCGCGAGCTCCGGCAGCCAGCGCCCGGTGTCCGTGAAGGGCAGGCAGGCATGATTGTCCCAGACGATTCCGGACTGCTTCATAATGGCCGCATTCTAGGGGAACGTCCGGAGCCGACCATGAAGATCTCGATGTACGAAGCCTGCGTGCCGCCCGGCATTCGCATGATGAACAATCTCGCTGCCGTGCTCGAGAAGTCGATCGCGCACGCCGCGGCGAAGAAGTTCGAGCCCGACGTCCTGGTCAGTGCGCGGCTGGCGCCTGACATGTTCCCGCTGTCGCGGCAGGTGCAGATCGCCTCCGACGCGGTCAAGGCCGGCGCCGCGCGGGTCGCGGGCGTGGAACCTCCGTCGTTCGAGGACAACGAGAAATCGCTTGCCGAACTCGTCGCACGAGCGCGCAAGACTGCCGCCTTCCTGGAAACGCTGAAGCCCGCGCAGTTTGAAGGCGCGGAGGACCGCAACGTGCAATGGAAGACGCGCAGCGGCGAAAAATCGATGCGCGGCCTGCCCTACGTGCTGCACCAGATGCTGCCGAACCTGCATTTCCACTGCACCACGGCCTACGACATCTTGCGCCACAACGGCGTGGAGCTCGGCAAGATGGATTATCTGGGCCGGGAACCGCCGGCCTAAGGCCGGCTGCATCACATCGTCCCGAATTTCCCGCTCTGGAAGTCGGCGAAGGCCTGCGCAATCTCGCGTTCGCTGTTCATGACGAAGGGGCCATAGCCGACGACCGGTTCCGGGATCGGCTCGCCCGCGAGGAACAGCACGGCGGCGTCGGCCGCGGCCGCGATCGTGAACTCGCCGCCGGTACGCTCGAACACCACCAGTTCCGTGGCATCGGCCGTTTCCGCGCCGTTGACCGTGACCCGGCCGTTCATCGGTACCAGCGCAACCGTGTGGCCCTCCGGCATCGTGAAGCGCGCGGTTCCGCCCGCGCTCAGGCGCAAGTCCCAGACGTTCATCGGCGTGAAAGTCTTCGCGGGACCGCGATGGCCCGAGTACTCGCCGGCGATGACGCGTACGCGGCCGGCGCCGTCCGGCAGCGCGACCGAGGGAATCTCCGCGTCCAGCAGCGTCTGGTAGCGCGGCGGGGACATCTTGTCGCGCGCGGGCAGGTTGACCCAGAGCTGCATCATCTC
>JANNKZ010000251.1:0-2454 GCA_031396515.1 Gammaproteobacteria bacterium | reverse complement strand
GCCTTGCCGCGGATCCGCGCTTCACCGTCGGGTTCGAGCCGGAGCTCGACATCGTCGTGTGGGCGGTAAAAGCTGAATCAGTCGCGCGATCGTCCGCGCTGGCGCGCGAGCTGTTTGAATTGGCAGCGCGGCGCGGCTTGCACCTCGCGCTTGCGGATCTGCCGGCTCGGTACTTCTGGCCCGATGGCGGATCATTCGGGCGCGATGCAACGGTTGTGGCCCTGCGTTCAGTGGTCATGAAGGCGCCGCCGGCTGGGTGGGCCGAGTCCGTGAGTGGCATGCTGTGAAGGAGGGAGTCCAAAGTTTGGTTTCGACGTGTAACGGTGTTTTGCGGTCACAGATGCAAATGTGCAGGTACTCACTGCTTTTGGCGACGGTTTTACTGGCCACAGGCTGCGCGCCAACCGTACTCGATTCTTGTTCGCGTAACTACCGGTGAAAACCGGATGAAACACATCGACCGATCACTCCCCGTCGCTCGCGCGCTGCCCTGGCTCCTGGTCCTCTACTGCGGCGCCAGCCTCCTGCACTTCGATCACAACGCAGAGTACGTCGCGGACTATCCCAACCTGCCGGCCTGGATCTCACGCGGCTCGATCTACGGCACTTGGCTCGCGATATTCTCCATCGGCCTTCTAGGTTACCTTCTATATCGTGGGCGCTACGCTCTCCTCGGGCTCATCCTGCTGGCGATCTACACCGCTCTCGGTTTCGACGGCCTGTTGCATTACGGCAGGGCGCCGTTCGCTGCTCACACCATGGGCATGAATGCGACGATCTGGTTCGAGGTCGTGGCGGCGGCCCTCGCCTTCGGGGCCGTGGCGTGGCTTGCGGTAAAAAGGGAATGACGGACCAGAATCGGCTTCGCGAGCAAGGAGACTTTGAGATGAACAGAACCGGAATGTTTTCAGCGGCAATCGTCATTGCTGCTCTTGCAGCCGCCCCGGCCCTCGCCCAGCAGGTGGCCGGTGCCAAACTCTCCGATGAGGCAGCGCGCGGCCGGTACCTGGTGCAGATCGCCGGTTGCAACGACTGCCACACGCGCGGCTACGCGGCGAGCGGCGGCAAGGTGGACGAGAGTCTCTGGCTCACGGGCGACGATCTCGGCTGGCGCGGTCCGTGGGGCACAACCTACGCCGCCAACCTGCGGCTGGTCGTGAAGGGCATGAAGGCCGAGCAGTTCATGAAGCTGGCGCGCAGCGAACTCCGCCCACCGATGCCCTGGTTCAACCTGCGCGACATGAAGGACAAGGACATCAAGGCGATCTACGCGTACCTGAAGCACCTCGGCCCGGCCGGCAAGCCGGCTCCCGCCTACGTGCCGCCGGGCAAGAAGCCAAAGGGTCCGTACGTGCAGTTCCCTGCGCCGCCAAAGTAGTTGTCGATCTTGCGTGTACCGCACGCCTATCATTGCCTTTGTCGTCGTCACGGCCGGCATCGCGGCCTGGGCACACTGGCCGCATTCCCCGCTGCCTGACGGAGTCGTCACGGATCGCGTGGTCGTCCGCAAGGCGGCGCGCGAGCTCGATCTCTACGACGGCGGCGAACTCATTCGCACTTACTCCGTTGCTCTGGGCGCCGAGCCGGTCGGTCCGAAAACCCGCAAACGAGACGGTCGTACGCCCGAAGGCCGATACGTCATCGACTACCGCAAGGAAGACAGCGCCTTTCATCGCGCCCTGCACATTTCCTGCCCGCGCGCGGACCAAGTCGCCGCGGCGCGGTTGCGCGGCGAGCCGCCGGGCGGGCTCATCATGATTCACGGGCTGCCGAACGGCAGGGCATGGGTTGGCCGGTTGCACCGTGTCTCCGACTGGACCACCGGCTGCATCGCGGTCACGAACGACGAGATCGAGGAGCTTTGGCGCGTCGTCCCGAACGGCGCGCCGATCGAGATCCAGCCGTGACGCGATTCGCTGCTATCGCCTGTGCACTCGGTATTGCTTCTCACGCCTGGGCGCAGACGCTGCCGCCCGGTTGGTCCTCGCCCGATCCCGCGAGCTTTCGGCACGATGCCTCTGCCCTCGTTTTCGGCAGCCGCCTCGCGCGATTCGAGCTGGTGATAGCGCCGGAAGTCTCCGGCAAGGACGGCGCTTCCGCGATCAACTACATGGGCGCCACGGTGAACAAGTTGACTATCTATATCCTGCCGCGCGACCGGCTCCCGGCGCCCGCGGATGAAGGCGAGTTCATCGGCGCCCTCGCCGGCATTCTTCAGGTGCTGCCCCAGGTCGAAGCCCAAAGCGTCGGCACCTTCCTGCTCGCGGAGGGCGCCCGGCAGAATCAAGGCCGTATCGCCACCTTCCGGTTCAAGGCGCAGGACCGCGTCATGGGCACGCTGCTGATCGTCGTCGCGGCGCGCCGGCACATCCTGAAGTTCCGCGCGACTTATCCTTCCGCCGACGAGCAGAAGGCGCTCGTTCACGTCGGCGAATCGATGTCAGAATTGCTGGG
>JANNKZ010000242.1:0-13136 GCA_031396515.1 Gammaproteobacteria bacterium | reverse complement strand
GATTGGCTGCGGCCACCGGCCCTCCCCGGCCCGGGATTATACGAGGCAGCGTGCTCCCCGCCGGTATAATCCGCGCCTGGCGAAAACCGTTGGGGATGGCATGGATCCGGCCCTGTTGCAGAGGCTCGAGGCGCAGGTCGCGGACCTCGGGCGCGAAGGCTTGTTCAAGCGCGAGCGCGTGATCGCCTCGGCCCAGGACGCGGTCGTGCGCCTCGAGGACGGCCGCGAGGTCATCAACCTCTGCGCCAACAATTATCTCGGGCTTGCCAACCATCCGGACGTGGTCCGGGCCGCGCACGCGGCGCTCGACCGCTACGGTTACGGCATGGCCTCAGTGCGCTTCATCTGCGGCACGCAGACCGTGCACCGCGAACTCGAGCGCCGGCTGTCGGCCTTCCTCGGCACCGATGACACGATCCTCTACTCCTCCTGCTTCGACGCGAACGGCGGGCTGTTCGAGACGCTGACCGACGACAGCGACGCGATCGTCTCGGATGCGCTGAATCACGCGAGCATCATCGACGGCATCCGGCTATCGAAGGCGAAACGCCTGCGCTACGACAACGGCGACCTCGGCCAGCTCGAGGAGCGCCTGCGTGAGGCGGCAGGCAGCCGCACGCGCCTCGTCGTCACCGACGGCGTGTTCTCGATGGACGGAACGATAGCGAAGCTGCAGTCAGTCTGCGACCTCGCCGACCGGCATGCGGCGATCGTGGTCGTCGACGACTCGCACGCGACCGGGTTCATGGGCGCGGGCGGGCGCGGAACGCACGAACACTGCGGCGTCATGGGGCGCGTGGACGTACTGACTGGCACGCTCGGCAAGGCACTCGGTGGCGCGAGCGGCGGCTACGTCTCCGGGCGCGCCGCGATCGTCGGCTGGCTGCGCCAGCGCTCGCGGCCCTATCTTTTCTCGAACACGATCGCCCCGGTCGTCGCCGCGACCACGCTCGCGGTCCTCGACCTGATCGAGGGCTCGCCGGAACCGCGGCGCCGGCTCGCCGACAACGCCGCATGGTTCCGCGGGCAGCTGCAGGGGCTCGGCTTCACGCTGCCGCCCGGCGAACACCCGATCATCCCGGTCATGATCGGCGATGCCGCGCTCGCGGTGCGCATGGCGAACCGCCTGCTCGAGCTCGGCGTCTACGCGATCGGCTTTTCCTATCCCGTCGTCCCGCTCGGCCGCGCGCGAATTCGTACGCAGATGTGCGCGGCGCACACGGTCGAGATGCTGCAGCAGGCGGTCGCGGCGTTCCGGCAGGCGGGCGCCGAACTCGGCATCATCCACCCATGAGGCAGGCATGAAGGCATTGATCAAGTCGAAGCCGGAACCCGGCATCTGGCTCGGAGAACTGGCGGTACCAGAGGCTGGGCCGAACGACGTGTTGATCCGCATGCGCAAGACCGCGATCTGCGGCACCGATATCCACATCTACCAGTGGGACGCCTGGGCGGCGCGCACGATCCCGGTGCCGATGCAGGTCGGCCACGAGTACTGCGGCGAGATCGTCGCGCTCGGCAGCGAAGTGCGCGGCCTGGCGGTCGGCGACCGCGTCTCGGGCGAGGGGCACATCACCTGCGGCCACTGCCGCAATTGCCGCGCCGGCCGCCGCCACCTGTGCCGCAACACCCAGGGCGTCGGCGTCAACCGGCCAGGTTGCTTTGCCGAGTACATGGTGCTGCCGGCCACCAACGTTTTCCGCTTGCCGGACGCGATCCCGGACGAGATCGCCGCCATCCTCGACCCCCTCGGCAATGCGACCCATGCCGCGCTCGCGTTCAACGTGGTCGGCGAGGACGTGCTGATCACCGGCGCCGGCCCGATCGGCATCATGGCGGTCGCGATCGCGCGTTTCATCGGCGCGCGCCACATTGTCATCACCGACGTCAACGACTACCGCCTCGACCTCGCGCGCAAGATGGGCGCGACCCGCGCGCTCAACGTGAAGCGCGAGAACCTCGACGACGCGATGAAGGAACTCGGCATGACGGAAGGCTTCGACGTCGGCCTCGAGATGTCGGGCAACCCGTCGGCGTTTCGCGACCTGCTGCGGGTCATGCACCATGGCGGCAGTGTCGCCCTCCTCGGCATCCCGCCGGCCGAGGTGGCGATCGACTGGAACCAGGTGATCTTCAAGGGTCTCGTCATCAAGGGCATCTACGGCCGCGAGATGTTCGAGACCTGGTACAAGATGGCGGCAATGCTGCAGAGCGGGCTCGACGTGAGCCCGGTGATCACGCACCGCTACTCGGCCGGCGATTTCCGGGATGCCTTCGAGACGATGAGCGGGGGCCAGTCCGGGAAGGTGATCCTGGACTGGGCGGCCTAGGGGACTGTCCCCTTTGACACTGCCAGCGCCGGGCTGCGGGAAAGCCCCTCGTCAAAGGGGACTGTCCCCTCTTCGTTTCAATCCACGCGGCAATTGCAGAGGTAAACCGGCCGGCCTTCGGCCGCGAGCGCCATTAGGGCCTTCGCACGCATCAGCGCCTCCGTGATGCCCGGCAACGGCGCGCGCGGCGGCGCGACCATCGCGATGACCCGAGCGCCGAATGCCTTCAATTGCATGGCGAGCGCGTCGCGCCACGATACGTGCTGCTCGATCCATTCGACGCCGTAGTCGCCCTCGAGCCCGGCCAGACGCGCCGCTTCCGCAATCGCTTCGTCCACGCCGCCGAGTTCGTCGACGATGCCCGCCTCGCGCGCCTCCTCCCCGGTCCACACGCGGCCCTGGGCAAGGCTCTCGATCTCCTCCGGCCGGCGGTCGCGCGCGCGCGCGACATGAGTCACGAAAGTGGCATATGCGTGCTCGACCGAGGATTGCAGGATCTGCTTCGCCTCGGCTCCGAGTTCGCGGTCGAGCTGCGCCTGGCCTGAAAGTCTCGTCGTGCCGAAGCCATCGGAAGTGATGCCGATCTTGCCGAGCGTGCGCTGGAAGGTCGGGATCACAGCGAACACGCCGATCGAACCGGTAATGGTCGTCGGCGCGGCCAGGATTCGGTCGGCATCCATCGCGATGTAATAGCCGCCGGAGGCCGCCACGGTGCCCATCGACGCGACCACCGGCTTGCCCGCCTCGCGCAGCGCCGCGATTTCGCGCCGGATCACCTCGGAGGCCATCATGCTGCCGCCCGGGCTGTCGATGCGCAGCACCACCGCCGAATAGTCCTCGTCCAGGCGCACTTCCCGCAGGATCCCGGCGAGGGTGTCGCCACCGACCAGTCCCGGAAGCTGGTGGCCGTCCAGGATCTCGCCCGAGGCGACGACGATCGCGATCCTGCCGTCGGAGCCGCCGCCGAGCCGGTCGTCCGAGCGTGCGACCGGCAGATAGGACTTCCAGTCCACTGAGCGGAACCCGCCGGTGTCCTCGTCCTCGCCGACAACGCCGGCGACGATCTGCTCGAACTCGGTGTGAGTCTTCAGCGCGTCGACGAGCCCGCGCGCGAGCGCGTACTGCGCGATGTCGCCGCCGGTCGAACGCACGCCGGCCGCCGCCTCGTCGGCGTAGGCCTGGATCAGCTCCGGTTCGAGTTCGCGCGCCTGCGCGACGTCCGCCTTGAAGCTGTCCCAGAGCGCGCCGATCCAGACCTTCGCGCTCTCGCGGTCTTCCGGGGACATGTCGGTGCGGGTCCAGTCCTCGGGCGCCGTCTTGTGGCTGCCGACCTTGAACAAGTTGACGTCCACGGCGAGCTTGTCGAGCGTGCCGCGGAAATACGTACGGAAGTAGGAATAGCCGTCGAGCAGAACGTAGCCCATCGGATCGAGGTAGACCTCGTCGGCCTGGGCCGCGAGATAGTACTGGCGTTGCGTGAAGCCCTGGCCGTAGACGAAGACTTTCTTGCCCGACTCGCGGAACCAGCCGATCGAGCGGGCGAGATCCTGGAGCATCGGCAGGCCGGCGCCATCGAGGCCGCCGAGACTGAGTACCAGCGCCTGGATGCGGTCGTCGTCGCGGGCATGGTCGATCACGTCGACGAGATCGCGCAGCCGCGTTTCGTCGCGGTCTTCGCCGGCCGCCTCGGACAGCGCACGCCCGATCGGATCGCCCGAATATTCCTCGACCAGGTAACCCGAAGGCGCGAGCACGAGCGCCGCACGGTCGGGCACGAAAGGAATCTCGGTCTGGCTGGCGGCGAGCAGCAGGCCGAAGAACATCAGCAGCAGGATCAGGTGCAGGACCTTGCGCAGCCCGTCAAGGGTGTACCAGATGCCCTTCAGGAGGGCCCAGATGGCGCGCAGGACCGGCATCGTCTTGGCCTCAGCCGCCGAGCTTTTCCTCGATGCGCGCGGACTTGCCCGAACGGTCGCGCAGGTAGTACAGCTTTGCGCGGCGGACCTTGCCGCGGCGCTTCACCTCGATGTCGGAAATCGCCGTGCTGTGCGTCTGGAACACGCGCTCGACGCCCTCGCCGTGCGACACCTTGCGCACGGTGAACGAGCTGTTGAGCCCGCGGTTCTTGCACGCGATCACGACGCCCTCGTAGGCCTGGACGCGCTCGCGGTCGCCTTCGCGGACCTTGACCTGCACGACGACGGTGTCGCCCGGGCCGAATTCCGGCAGCTTGCGCTTCATCGAGCGCGATTCCAGTTCCTGCAAGATCTTGTTCATCACAGCGGCTCCACTATCCGTAACTTCGAATCCCGATCTCACCGCGGCGGCTCGATCCCCGCCCCGGCGCAATATTCCTCGAGCAGCGCGCGCTCGTCCCGCGTCAGGCTGCGCAATCGCAGCAGATCCGGCCGCAACCGCCAGGTTCGGCCCAGCGCCTGCATCAGCCGCCAGCGGCGGATGGCGGCATGGTTGCCGCCGGCGAGCACCGCGGGCACCGGCCGCCCTTCCCAGTTCTCCGGCCGCGTGTAATGCGGCCAGTCGAGCAACCCGTCCCCGAACGAATCCTGCTCTGCGGATTCGCCGTGTCCGAGCACGCCCGGCAACAACCGGGCGACCGCGTCGATCACGACCAACGCCGGCAGCTCGCCACCGGACAGCACATAGTCGCCGATCGACAGTTCCTCGTCGATCAGGGCCTCGGCCACCCGCTGGTCGATGCCCTCGTAGCGCCCGGCCACCAGGCCGAATCCCGGGAGGCCCGCCAGCCGCCGCGCCGTCGCCTGGGCGAAGGTCGCGCCCTGGGCCGAGAGCCCGATCACCGGCGCTCCGGCCGGCAGCCGCTGCCGGATCGCGCGGATCGCGGCCGCCAGCGGTTCCGGCTTCAGGACCATTCCCGGTCCCCCGCCGAACGGACGGTCGTCCACCGTCCGGTGCACGTCCGTCGCGTGACTGCGCGGATTCTCCGCGCCGACCCGCAGCACGCCCGCCGTCACCGCACGCCCGACGACTCCGGCGGCCAGGCCCGCCTCGATCAACGGCGGGAACAACGTGACGACTTCGATCTGCATTAGAACTCGGGATCCCAATCGACCGTGATGCGGCCCTGGCCGGCATCCACCCGGAACAACTGCTGCCCGCCGACCGGCACCCACCGGTCGCGCTCGCCGCTCACGACCATCACCGCGTTCGCCGGGAGGTCGAGGAAGTGATCGACACGGCCGAGCGTCTGCCCGGCAAGATTGACCACTTCGAATCCGATCAGGTCGGCCCGGTAGAACTCACCGGACGCAAGCGCCGGCAATTCCCGCCGCTCGACCCACAGTTCAGGCCGCCCGAGCGCCTCCGCGCCGTTGCGGTCCGCGATGCCTTCGATGCGCACCGCGAGTCCCTTGCCGTGCCGCCGGCCCTCCGCGTGCCGCAGTTCGCGGCGGTCGCCGCCGGGCAGATCCGCGCGCCACACGGCGTAATCGAGAATCTGTTCCGGTGGATCAGTGAACGAGATGACCTTCAGCCAGCCGCGAATACCGAAGGGCCCGGCAATGCGGCCCAGTACGACCCGGTCCTGCTCCCGTCCGGCGTTTTGGGACGGCGCGACCGGCATCGTGGCTTCCCGCGGCTCAGGCCGCCGCTTGCTTGCGCGCCGCGCCGACGAGCGTGCGGACGCGGTCGGACATCGTGGCGCCCGTTCCGGTCCAGTAGTCGATGCGCGGAAGATCGAGCTCAAGCTTGCGGGCCTTGCCGCGCGCAACCGGGTTGAAGTACCCGACCTGCTCCAGCACCGTCCCGCCCTGCCGCTTGCGGCTGTCCGTGACGACGACGTGATAGAAGGGAGAGTTCTTGCCCCCACGGCGTGTCAGACGAATCGTGACCATCGCGTGAATTCCTCGCAGCTCCGGCTGCGTCAGTTCCGGGGCCTGCATGGCCCCGCCAAAGAGCCGCGCATTCTACTCAAATCCCCCCGTGGATGAAAGGCTTACGGCGACGGTGCGTCAGCGCGGCCCGCCGCCGCCCGGCAGGCGGCCGCCGAGGCCCCGGAGCATGCGAGCAAGCCCGCCGCCCTTCATCTTTTTCATGACTTTTGCCATTTGCAGATGCTGCTTCAGGAGTCGGTTGACCTCCTGGACGGGCACGCCCGCGCCTGCAGCGATCCGACGCTTCCGGGAGGCCGCGATGACGGCCGGCCGGCGGCGTTCGAGCGGTGTCATCGAATCGATGATGCCGATCTGGCGGCGGATCATCTTCTCGTCCACCTGGGCCAATGCGCCTGGCGGCAGGGCCTGGGTCGGCAGCTTGCTGGCGAGCGAGGCGAGCCCGCCCATGCGGTTGAATTCGGCGAGCTGCTCGCGCAGGTCGCGGAAATCGAAGCCCCGGCCCTCGGTCATCTTCTTCGCGAGCTTCGCCGTCTTCTCGTGATCCGCGGTGGTCTGGACCTGCTCGATCAGCGACAGCACGTCGCCCATACCGAGGATCCGCGAGGCAACGCGCTCGGGATGGAAGACCTCGAGCGCATCGGTTTTCTCGCCGGTGCCGGTGAACAGGATCGGCTTGCCGGTCACGTGGCGGACCGAGAGCGCGGCGCCGCCGCGCGCGTCGCCGTCGGCTTTCGTCAGGATCACGCCGGTCAAGGCGAGCGCCGCGTCGAATGCGCGCGCCGCGTTGACCGCGTCCTGGCCGGCCATGCTGTCGACGACGAACAGCCGTTCGGTGGCGCCCGTCGCGCGATCGATCGCGCGCACCTCTTCCATCATCGCCTCGTCGACGTGCAGGCGGCCCGCCGTATCCACGATCACGACGTCGTGCTGGTGGCGCCGCGCGTGCTCGACCGCGGCGATCGCAATGTCGACCGGCCCGGCGCCCGCGGGCGCCGGAAAATACTCGGCCTCGACCTGCGTCGCGAGGCGCTCGAGCTGGGTCATCGCCGCCGGGCGGTAGACGTCGGTGCTCGCGAGCAGCGGCTTGCGCCGATGCTGCGTGATCAGGTGACGCGCGAGCTTTGCGGCGGTGGTCGTCTTGCCCGCGCCTTGCAGGCCCGCGAGCAGCACGACGACCGGCGGCTCCGCGCGCAGGTTGAGGCCGCGTCCCGGCTCTCCCATCACGCGCGTCAGTTCTTCGTGGATGATGCGGACGAAAGCCTGGCCCGGTGTCAGGCTGCGCGAGACTTCGGCGCCGATCGCCCGCGCGCGCGCCGCCTCCGTGAAGGCCTTGACAACGCCGACCGCGACGTCCGCCTCGAGCAGGGCCATGCGCACCTGCCGCAGCGTGTCCGCGACGTTCTCGTCGGTCAGGCGACCGCGTCCGCGCAGCGCATCGACGGCCTTCGCGAGTCGGTCGGAGAGCATGTCGAACATCGGCCGCCCTTTCGGCTCTGCCGCAGCGGGAAGAAAGTGGATTATAGGGCGCGGCGCCCTCGCTTCCCCGCCCCTGTACAATGACCCGGCGCATCCCCGGAGCCAGCTGTCTGTGCGCGGATTCCTCGTCATCCTGCTTTACCTGCTCACCGCGGCCGCGGCGCTGCATGCCGCCCGCCGCGACAGCGTGCGCCCGGTGCTGCAGGAACCCACGCTCTATCTCGCCTTCGCCGCGCTCCTCGGGCATGCGGCCTGGCTCGTCGACGTATTGTCCCCGTTCGGCGCCGTCACGCTCGGCCTCGCGGAAAGCGCTTCGCTGATGGGCCTCGCGATCGGCGCGGCCGGTGGGCTTGCGCTCTTCGCGCCGCGCTTCCGAGGCGTCGCGGCGATCGTATTCGTGATCGCCGCGCTCCTCGCCGCGGGAACCGGCAGCCAGCCGGGACCGCGCGAGATCGCGACCCCGGGCTGGCCGTTCGCCGTGCATGTCGTGCTCGCGATGGCGTCGGCGGGCCTGTTCGCGGTTGCTGCCGTCTTCGTCGTGCTGCTCGCGCTGCAGGACCAGCAGCTGCGCAGCCGCCGGCCGTCCGGATGGCTCGCGACGCTGCCACCGGTCGAGAGCCTGGAACGCGCGCTGTTCTCGGTCCTGTCGATCGGCATGGTCGCGCTGTCGGTTGCGATCCTGGCCGGACTCCTGTTCGTCACCGACCTCTTTGCCCAGCACCTGGTGCACAAGACCGTCCTCGCACTCGCCGCCTGGGTCATCTTCGCGGTGCTGCTGTTCGGACGCTGGCGCTTCGGCTGGCGCGGTCGCAAGGCCGCGCGCTACACGATCGCCGGATTCGTCGTGCTCGCCATCGCTTACTTCGGCAGCAAGTTTGTGCTCGAGGTCGTGCTGGGGCGGCACTGGGGTTGACACCTTGAGTCCCCCGGCCCTGCCGGCGCTCGCCGCGACCCTCGCCGTGCTGGCGCTGCTCTTGCTGCTCGCGACGCTCGAGGCGGCGATGCCGGCACTGCGCACGCGCCGGCGCCTGCGCGCCGGCGCCAGGGCCCAGTCGCAATTGCGCCGCCGGATCGGCGCGGAACCGCGCCGTACCCGTCATGCGACGCTTGCGCTGCGCGGCACGCTCCTCATTGCGCTCCTGGTCGCCGTCTGGCTCGCGCCGCCGCCGGTGCGCGGCGCGACCGCCATGATCGCGATCGCCGGGCTCGCGCTCCTGGTCGCACTCGCCGGCAGCGGCTGGCTGCGCCGCCCGGGACCGCTCGGCGAGGCGGCGGCCGCCGTGATGGTCTGGCCGCTCGCGCCGTTTTTCCTGGCGCTCCGGCCCGGGGCTGGCCGGCAGGCGCCGGCACCGCGCGATCCTGCCGAGACGATCGCGGACATTGCCGATGCGCTCGCCACCGAGTCCGCGGAGCGGCAGCGCATGATCGAGTCGCTGCTCGATCTTGAGCGGCGCAATGTCGAGGACGTCATGGTGCCGCGCAGCGACATCGACGGCATCGATATCGCCGCAGACTGGGAGGAGATCGCAGAGCGGCTGCGCAACACGCCGCACACGCGCATGCCGCTCTTCGACGGCGACCTCGACCGCGTGCAGGGCATCGTGCATATGCGCCTGGTCGCGAACGAGCTCGCGTCCGGGCGCCTGAACCGCGAACGGCTGCTCGAGATCGCGTCGCGCCGCGAGGCGCTGTTCGCGCCGGAGGGCACGACGCTCTACGACCAGCTGCTGCGCTTTCGCCGCCTGCGGCGGCGCATCGCTTTCGTGGTCGATGAGTACGGCGACCTGAAGGGACTGGTCACGCTCGAGGACATCCTCGAGGAAGTGGTCGGAGAATTCACGACGCAGGCGCAGCCGCAGGGCGCGCGCATCGCCGCACACGCGGCCGGCGGCCAGATTGTGCCCGGCACGCTCAGCCTGCGCGAGATCAACCGCGCGCTCGGCTGGAACCTGCCGACCAGCGGCCCGCGCACGCTGTCGGGACTGATCGTCGAGCAACTCGAGGCGATCCCGGATCCGGGCACGACGCTGGTCGTCGCCGGCCATCCGATCGAGGTCCTGCAGGTCGCGGACAACGCGGTGCGCACCGCGCGCATCTGGCCGGCCGTTGCCGCCGACTGACTCAGCCGAGGGCGGCGAGCGCCTCGTCGATCCGGCCCGCGGCCACGACCTCGATGCCGGCGATCGGCTGGCGCGGCGCATTGGCCCGCGGCACGACGGCGCGACGGAAGCCGTGCTTGGCCGCCTCGCGCAGTCGTTCCTCGCCGTAAGGGACGGGACGGATCTCGCCGGTCAGGCCGATTTCCCCGAAAACCGCGAGTTCCTGCGCCAGCGGCTTGCCGCCGAGGCTCGAATGCAGCGCAGCGACGATCGCGAGGTCGGCTGCCGTCTCCGCGAGCCGCACGCCGCCGACCACGTTGACGAAAACGTCGTAGGCGCCGAGCGTGACGCCGGCATGGCGGTGCATCACCGCGAGCAGGAGCGCGACACGGTTAGACTCGAAGCCGACCGCAACGCGCCGCGGGTTCGCGAGCTGGCTCGGATCCACGAGCGCCTGCACCTCGATCAGCATCTGGCGCGTGCCTTCACGCGCGACCGTAACGGCGGAGCCGGGCACCGCCTCCGCGCCGCGCGACAGGAAGATCGCGGAAGGGTTGCGCACCTCGCGCAATCCGCGCTCCTCCATCGCGAACACGCCAATCTCGTTCGCCGCGCCGAAACGGTTCTTGACCGAGCGGATCACGCGGAAGCGGCTGCCCGAGTCGCTCTCGAAATAGAGCACCGTGTCCACCATGTGCTCGAGCACGCGCGGGCCGGCGATGACGCCCTCGCGCGTCACGTGGCCGATCAGGAGCACGGCCGTGCCGGTCGCCTTGGCGTAGCGGACGAGCGCCGCCGTCGACTCGCGCAATTGCGTGACGGCGCCCGGCGCCGCCTCGACGTCTGCGACCGACATGGTCTGGATCGAATCGATCACGACAATGCGGGCGCCCGACTCGTTCGACAACGCGAGGATCCGCTCGACGCCGGTCTCCGCGACCAGCGCGAGCCGGTCCGCATCAACCGCAAGCCGCCGCGCGCGGTCGGCGACCTGGCGGACCGATTCCTCGCCGGTCGCATACAGCACCGCGTGTTCCTTCGACAGCGCCGCCGCGCACTGCAGCAGGAGCGTCGACTTGCCGATGCCGGGATCGCCGCCGATCAGGATCACGGATCCGGGGACGATGCCGCCGCCGAGCACGCGGTCGAATTCCCCGAAACCCGTCGGCAGGCGCGCCTCCTCGTCGCCGACCAGGCGAGCGATCGGCTGCGCGGCGGTGACTGGCCCCGCGCGATCGCGCGCGCGCGTCGCGCGCGACTCCGTGTACGAGGTGAGCGTGTTCCATTCGCCGCAGGTCGGGCACTGTCCCGCCCAGCGCGGCGCATCGGCGCCGCAGGCGGAACAGACAAACACGGTGCGCGGCTTGGCCATGGCGGTCCGGGGCGTGGGAAGCGGCGATGCTAGCATGCAGCGGCGCTTGTCCGGATTGCGGCCCAGGTCGCGGTTTCACCCATAACACTTTGAAAATCCGACCCCTGGCAGTATCGGCGGCGAGTCGGCCCGTTTATGATTCGTGGATCAAGGCGGTTACGGACCGGACGTCGCATGCCTGACGAAACGAGCCGCGGCGGCTGGCTGCGCAACCTATCGAATACGGCCGGCCGAAAAGCGGGCGACACTGCATCGAGTATCGGCAAGCCGCTCGAAGTCGCCGTCAAGGAAAGACCCGGGTCCATGGGCGCGGCGCCGGCGACGTCGGCACGCGGCCATTCTTTCCGGCCCGGCCAGTTGTTCCATCATTTTCGCCTGCAGCAGCAACTCGGCCGCGGCGCGACCGCGACGGTCTACAAGGCGACCGACGAGCGCAGCGGCGACGTGATCGCGCTCAAGATGCTCTCGCTCGCGGACGACTGGCCGGACGACCTGCTCGACGAGGCGAAGCTGCGGCTGCTGCGCGAAGCCGACGCGGCGGGCTCGCTCGCGCATCCGGATATCGTCGAGGTTCGCGAGGCCGGCTCCCACGAGGGTCTGGTCTACCTGGCGATGGAATACGTCGAGGGCGTGAACCTCGGCATGCACGCGACCGAGGGTCGGATGCTGCCGCCTCGGCTGGTCTGCGAGATGTGCGCGCGGGTTGCCGACGCACTCTACTTCGCGCACCAGCGCGGCGTGATCCACCGCGACATCAAGCCCGCCAACATCGTGTTCGACCAGAAGAACCGGCGCGTGCGGGTCATGGACTTCGGCGTGGCGCGCCTCGAGAACAGCCGCGCCACGCGCACCGGCGTGATCCTGGGTTCACCGTCCTATATGGCGCCTGAGCAGCTCGACGCGCGCCCGGTCACCGCACAGTCCGACCTGTTCTCGCTCGGCGTCACCTTGTTCCAGCTGCTGACCGGCATGCTGCCGTTCCGCTCCGATTCGATCCCCGGGCTGATGCAGAAAATTTCCGCGGAACCGCACCCGCCACTCAGGGTCGTGCGTCCCGACCTGCCGGCGGCACTGTCCGCCGTGATCGACCGCGCGCTCGAAAAGGACCCGGAAATGCGCTACGGCAACGGCGCCGAGATGGCGCAGGCCCTGCGCGACTGCGCGCGCGACATCGATCCGGCGCTGCGTTGATGGGTCGCTACGTTTCCTTGCGCAGTCGCGTCCAGGCGGTCGGGCTGTCCGACACCGGCAAGGTGCGCGAGCACAACGAAGACTCGATCGCGCTCGACTCCGACATCGGACTCTACGTGCTGGCCGACGGCATGGGCGGCTACAACGCCGGAGAAGTCGCGAGCGGCATTGCGGTCAAGACCATCACCAACCTGGTGCGGGAGGCCTACCTCGCCCAGGAGCTCGAGGGCAACGACAAGGCGACCGGCCTGCACCGGCCGAGCATCATCCTGCGCGACTCGATCGCGCGCGCCAACAAGATCATCCACCAGACCTCGAAAACGCAGACGCAATGCGAGGGCATGGGCACGACCGTGGTCGCTGCGCTGTTGCACGACAACCGCATCACGATTGCGCATGTCGGGGACTCGCGGCTGTACCGCCTGCGCAAGGAAACCTTCGAGCAACTGACCATGGATCACTCCCTCCTCCAGGAGCTCGTGGACCGCGGTTTCTACTCCGCCGAGGAAGCCCAGCGGGCAACCAACAAGAATTACGTGACGCGGGCGCTCGGCGTCGAGGCGACCGTGGACGTCGAGGTCCACGAGCTGCCGGTGGAACCCGGCGACTGGCTGGTGCTCTGCTCCGATGGCCTGACCGACATGGTCGAGGACGAGGATATTCACTTAACAATCAGTACTTTCGGCGGTAATCTTGATACAGTCGCAAGACAATTAGTGCAGTTGGCCAATGATAGCGGCGGCCGGGCAACCTTGCCATAGCCCGCCAGACTGCCAGCAAAATCCTAAACTCGCTG
>JANNKZ010000239.1:0-25565 GCA_031396515.1 Gammaproteobacteria bacterium | reverse complement strand
CTGCACCTCGTCCGACATCGTGCCCGGCCCGCAGAGGAAGAATTCATCGGCAGCGGCGACCGCGAGGCCGTGCCTTGCGAACTCCCCCACGCGCGCCGCATCGATGCGGCCGTTGAAGAGCTCGACGTCCTGCGGCTCGCGGCTCATGACGAAACAGACCGAAAATCGCGGCAGGAAGCGATCCTTCAGCGCCTGGACCTCTTCCAGGAACATCGTCCGCGCCGTGTTCGTATTGCCGTAATAGAGCTGGAAACGGCTCGCCGGCTCGGTTTCGAGCACGGTCGCAGCGATCGACAGCACGGGCGTGATGCCGCTGCCGGCGGCGAAAGCCACGCAGAGGCGGCTCTTTCCGTCCGGTTGCGTGTTGAAGCTGCCATTCGGCGTCATGACGTCCATGACCGCACCGACCGCAAGCGTTTGCGCGAGATGACGCGACATCCGGCCGGCCTCGTGCACGCGCACGCCGATGGTGAGCGAGCTCGCGCCCTCGGGATTCACGATCGAGTAGGTGCGCCGCTCCTCGCGCCCGCCGATCACGGCCCGCAGCGCGAGATGCTGGCCGGCGCGAAACCGGTACTCGCTCTGCAAGTCCGCCGGGACCGCGAACGTGATCGCGACGGCATCGTCCGCGATGGCGCGGCGATCCGAGATCGCGAGCGGGTGGAATCTCAACATCGCGTCAGAGGCACTTGAAGTTGTCGAAGGGTTCCAGGCAGGCGGTGCAGCGGTAGAGCGCCTTGCAGGGCGTCGAGCCGAACTCCGACAGCCGCTCGGATGCCACCGAACGGCAGCGCGGACAGGCGACCACCGGTTCCGCGTATGCGAGCGCGCGCGGGCTCGCGACCGCGTGCGCCGGCGGTGCGATGCCAAAGGCTTCGAGCTTGCGGCGCCCCTCTTCGCTCAGCCAGTCGCTGCTCCAGGCCGGCGACAACACGTCGACGGCGGTTGCGCGGATGCCGGCCGCGGCGAGCGCAGCCAGGACGTCGGACTTGATCACGGGCGTCGCGGGGCAACCGGAATACGTCGGGGTGATGCCGACTTCGACCGAACCGTCGCCCCGGACATCCACGTGCCGGATGATGCCGAGGTCGAGCACCGACAACACCGGGATCTCCGGATCCGGCACCGTGGCGAGCAACTCGAACACGCGCGCACGCAACGTGGCCGTCGCGTCCGCACCCGCGAGCGCGCGGAGTGCGCTCACCAGGTCGCACCCGGATGCGCGCGATGCAGGGACTGCATTTCCGCAAGCAGGTAGCCGAGGTGTTCGCTGTGACGGCCCTGCTTGCCGTGCCAGCCGAATGCGGCCGCTGCCGGCCGCGTGAGCGTCGCTTCGGCGAGCACGCGGTCCACCGTCGCATTCCAGGCGGCGGCGAGCGCATCCGGCGCCGGGCCGATGCCGGCGGCCGCTGCGCTCCGATCCACGTCATCGGCGTCGAACAATTCGCCCGTGAACGGCCAGAGCCGCACGAGCGCGTCGGCAACCCGCGCGTGGCTTTCCGGCGTGCCGTCCCCGAGGCGCACGAGCCAGCCGCTGCTGTAGCGCAGGTGATAGCGGGATTCCTTGGCCGCCTTTGCCGCGATCGCGGCGAGCTTCGCGTCGCTCGAGGCGGCGAGCGCCTCGTGGAGCGCCGACTGCCAGGCGTCGAACAGGAATTGGCGCACGATGGTCCGGCCGAAGTCGCCATTCGGCTGCTCGACCAGCGTCAGGTTCAGGAACTCGGATTCCTCGCGCAGGTACGCAAGCGCGTCCTCGTCGCGGCCCCGGCCCTCCAGCTCTCCCGCGTGCGCGAGCAGGAGCCGCGCCTGGCCGAGCAGGTCGAGCGCGACGTTAGCGAGGCCAAGGTCTTCCTCGAGCGCCGGCGCATGGCCGACCCATTCTCCGAGTCGCTGCGCCAGCACCAGGTGGGTGTCGGCGAGCCGCAGCACGTAGGTACCGTGAGGCGTCACAGCGTTTTCACTTCGTCCGGGATGTCGTAAAACGTCGGGTGGCGGTAGACCTTGTCGCGCGCCGGCTCGAACAGCGCGTCTGCCTCGCCCGGGTCGGAAGCGACGATTTCAATCGAGCGGACCGCCCAGATGCTGACGCCTTCCTGGCGGCGCGTGTACAGGTCGCGCGCATGCTCGATCGCCATGCGTGCATCGGTCGCATGCAGGCTGCCGACGTGCTTGTGGTCGAGTCCCGACCGGGCGCGGATGAAAATTTCGTACAGCGGCCAATCCCGGTTGTGGTTGGTCATGTCGTCCTCCATCAGGCCGCCTGCGGCGATTTCGCCTGCTGCTTCGCCGCCCAGGCCGTCGCCGCGTCACGCACCCAGCGCCCTTCCTCGTGCGCGCGCCGGCGCGCTTCGAGGCGCTCGCGGTTGCAGGGGCCGTTGCCGGCGAGCACCTGTTCGAATTCGCGCCAGTCGATCTCTCCGAAATGGTAATGACCGGCCGCCTCGTCCCAGCGCAGCGCCGGATCGGGCACCTTCAGTCCGATGTAGTCGGCCTGCGGCACGGTGGTGTCGATGAATTTCTGTCGCAGCTCGTCGTTCGTGAAACGCTTGATCTTCCAGCGCATGGATTGCGCGCTGTGCTTCGACTCGGCATCCGACGGTCCGAACATCATCAGGGACGGCCACCACCAGCGATCGAGCGCCGCCTGCGCCATCGCGCGCTGACGTTCGGTGCCGGCGGCGAGGCGCATCATGATTTCGTAGCCCTGGCGCTGGTGGAAGCTCTCTTCCTTGCAGATACGCACCATGGCCCGCGCATAAGGACCATAGGAACAACGGCAGAGCGGGATCTGATTCATGATCGCCGCGCCGTCTACCAGCCAGCCAATCGCGCCGACATCGGCCCAGGTCGGTGTCGGGTAATTGAAGATGCTCGAATACTTGGCCTTTCCCTCGAGCAGCTGGTCCACGAGTTCGGCGCGCGAGACGCCGAGCGTCTCGGCTGCGCTGTAGAGATACGCACCGTGCCCGCCCTCGTCCTGCACCTTCGCGATCAGGATCGTCTTGCGAAGCAGGGATGGCGCACGCGTGATCCAGTTGCCCTCGGGCAGCATGCCGACGATCTCGGAATGCGCGTGCTGCGAAATCTGGCGGATCAGCGTGCGGCGATAGGCCTCGGGCATCCAGTCCTTGGGTTCGATTTTGTCCTCGGCGTCGACCCGCCGCTGGAACCGCGTCTCCACGTCGGCGCCGTCCTGCGCCTCGTCGCGCAGGCAATCTTTGCCAAGTGAATCAAGACCCTGTGTGTACATGGCGACAGACCCCGGCGATCCCGAGCAATCGCCAACTTTGACACAGATACAAGGCGCTTGGCATGGCCGCCCCGGGCAGCCGAACCTCAGCGCCAGTTTTCGATCCGCTGCACCAGGGTCTCCATGAATCGGTTGGCCTGGTGACCGTCGAGCACGCGGTGGTCGATGGTGAGCGTCACGTAGCAACGCGGACGCACGACGACCGTGTCCTTGCCGTCGACCGTCGCGACCACCGCACGCTTCTCGAGCTTGCCGATGCCGAGGATCGCCGACTGCGGCTGGTTGATCACGATCGGCGCGGCGACCAGGCTGCCGCTGACGCCGTGATTCGAGATCGTGAACGTGCCACCGCGCAGGTCCGCGGGCGTCAATCGGTCGTCGCGCGCCTTGGCGACGAGTTCGCCGAGCGCCGCCGCGATGCCGGCGAGATCGAGATGGCCGGCATCGCGGATCACCGGCACTACCAGTCCGCGTCCCTCGAGGGCGGTGCCGATGCCGATGTCGATGCGGTGCCCGACCAGGATCGCTTCGTCGGTCCAGCGGCCGTTCACTTCCGGCACGGCGCGGATCGCCTCGACGCAGGCAGCGACAAAATAGGCGGTGAGGGTCAGCGGAATCCGACGCTCAGCGAACGCTGCCTGCTCCGATGCGCGATGCGCGAGCACGGCCGCCATGTCGGCCTCGAACACGGTCGTGACGTGCGGCGCGGTGTGCAGCAGGCTTTCGACCATGTGCGCGGCGATGCGCCGGCGCATCGGCGTGTGCGGGATCCGGCGGGCGGTTTCCCCCGGCGACGGCGCGTCCGTTGGCGCCGCCGCGTCACCTGCCGGAACCGGCGGCGACAGGTCGCGGTCGCCGCGCTTCGCGGCGGCCAGCACGTCATCCACGGTGATGCGACCGCCCTCGCCGCTGCCGCGCACTTCGCTCGCGTGCAAACCGTGTTCGCCGAGCAGGCGGCGTACCGCCGGGCTCATGCGCGCATTCGTTGCCGCGGGCGCTGCCGCCGTCGCGGCGGCCGGCAGGGCGGCGGGTGCGGCGGCCGCTTTCGGAACCGCAGCGGCGCCACTCGCGCTCAATCGTCCCAGCAGCGCACCCGGCGCGACGTCCGTTCCCTCGGCAGCCGTGATTTCGGCGAGCACGCCGTCCGCGGGCGCCGGTACCTCGATGGTGACCTTGTCGGTTTCGATCTCGACCAGCGGCTCGTGGCGCGTCACCGGTTGCCCGACCGCCTTCAACCAGCGCAGGACCTGCGAACGCGTGCCTTCGGCCTGGTCGGCGGGCAGCAGGATGTCGATTGAAGGCGTCATCAGAGACTCGCGATGCGGCGGATCGCCGCGACCATGCCGGCGACCGACGGCACGACGGTGTCGAGGAGTTCCGGGCTATGGGGACTCGGGATGTCCGGCATCGCGAGACGCTCGACGGGGGCATCGAGATGGAAGAAGGCGCGCTCCGCGAGCACGGCCGCGATCTCGGCGCCGAAGCCCGCCGTCAGGTTGTCTTCGTGGACGATCAGGCAGCGCCGCGTCTTCGCGACGGACGCGAGCACGGCGTCACGATCCCAGGGGGCGAGCGTGCGCAGGTCCAGGAGCTCGACGTCGACGCCAGAATCCGCGGCCGCCTGGTCGCAGCGCTCAACCATCGCGCCCCAGCTGACGATCGTCAGTTCGCTGCCCGCCCGCAGGCGGCGCGCGACGCCGAACGGCAGGCAATAATCGTCGCCGGGATAGGGGCGCCGCGCCGCGGCGCCGTCGATCAGCGCCCGGTGCTCGAAGAAGATCACCGGGTCGTTGCCGCGCAGCGCCGTGCGCAACAGGCCGACGGCATCCTCGGCATTCGACGGCATCGCGAGCTGCCAGCCTGTCGCGTGCAGGAACTGCACCTCGTTGCACTGGCTGTGCCAGGGATCGCCGCACTTGAAGAAGCCGCCCGGCATGCGCACGACCATCGGCGCCGCGAACCGGTTGGCGGTGCGCCAGCGGATCGTGCCGCAGTCGTGCAGCTGTTCCGCCGCGGGCTCGGCGTACTTGCGGAACTGGATTTCCGGCACCGGCATCAGCCCCGCCAGCGCCATGCCGACCGCGCGGCCGATGATGCCCTCCTCCGACAGGCTGGTGTCGAAGACGCGGTCTTCGCCGAAGCGTTTCTGCAGGCCGAGCGTCGCCGCATGCACCCCGCCCTTGCGACCGACGTCCTCGCCGAAAATCAGCACGCGCGGATTGACCGCGAGTTCGTGTTCGAGCGTACGGCGGATCGCCGTCAGCATGTTGATGCGCGCGCCGTCCGGCTTCGGCTCCACCGCGCCGGGCGGTGGCGCAATGCCCTCGGGAAGCAGCCCACCCTGGACTTGCGCATCGATCGACCCGTCGGGCAGCCGTTCGCTGAACGCGTAGCGGGTGACGGGGACCGGCGCACTGTGTCGCGCTTCGATGCGCGCGAGCGCCTCGCCGACGCTCTTCGTGGCTTCGTCCTCGAGCGCCTGCCAGGCGGACTCCGACAGGACCGACGGCACCAGCCGCTGGCGCAGGCATGCCAGCGGGTCGCGCGCGCGCTCGGCGGCTATTTCCTCGGCGCTCTTGTAGGCCTGCGTGTCCTGGCCCGAATGGCCGGACAGGCGCGGCACCAGCAGGCGGAGCAACACCGGCCCGCTTCCTGCACGCACGTCCTCGACGGCTTCGGCGATCAGGTCGGCTGCCGCGAACGGCTCGGAGCCGTTGCCGGAGAGAATCCGCAGGTTCCGGAAGGATGCGAGGTTGGCGGCGAAATCGCCGCCCGGCGTCTGCTTCGTGCTCGGCACCGAGATGCCGTAGCCGTTGTCTTCGATGAAATAGAGGAGCGGCAGCCGTTCGGTCGTCGCGATATTGAGCGACGCCCAAAAGCCGTTGGTCGCGAGCGATGCGTCGCCGCCGTGCGCGACCGCGATGCTGCCTTCACAACTGCGGTCCTTCAGCACCCGCGCCCGGTAGACGAGCGACTGCGCCCACCCGGTCGCTGGCGTGTACTGCGTGCCGACGCCGCCGCAGGCCGGCAGCAGGCTGACGCCCGTGCGGTTCGGCCGATTGAGCACGACGCCGATGTCGCGGCCGGCGGACATGCCCTGCGGCTGCATCATGGTCGAGGCGAGCGCTTCGTCAGCGTCGAGCCCGAGTGCGAGCGCGAGCGGCCGGGAGCGGTAATAAGGTGCGACCGCATCGCGGGCGCCGGTCAGGCGCTGGCCCAGCAGCGCCTGCGTGAGGTCATGCCCGCGCGCTGAGAACTGATAGAGCACACGCCGCTCGGGCACGAGTCTCGTTTCCTCGAGACGATCGAGCGCGCGCGACAGGAAGACGGTCGCAAGGGCCCGGCGCCAGTCGTCGACGGACAGGCTGGTTCTCGGCAGGTTGATCTGCGGGCTTGCGGCCATCGGCGTGCGCCTCGGAAGGGATGCCGGCATAGGGTAACGATGCCGCAGGGGTGGAGTTGGTCAAATTCACGCATAGAATTACTATTTTTGGTGATAAACTCCACTTAATATAGTTTTTTTGGTGGTAGTCACCATGAGTCAGCTCGACCGCACGGATCTGCGCATTCTCGAACTGCTCCAGCGCGAGGGCCGCCTCAGCCACGTCGAACTGGCCGAGCGAGTGGGCCTTTCGCCGACGCCTTGCACCCGCCGCGTTCGTCAGCTCGAACAGCAAGGCGTCATCCGCGGTTACGCCGCACTCGTCGATCCAAAGCGGGTCGGGCAACAGGTCCTCGCGTTCGTCCAGATCAAGCTCGAACGTCACACGGACGACGTGGTCGAGCGCTTTCGCCGCACGCTGGAGGAACGACCGGAAGTGGTCTCGGCGCATGCGATGACGGGCGAAATGGATTTCCTGCTGCAGGTCGTCGTGCCGGATCTCGATGCGCTCGGGCGTTTCACCCTGCACCAATTGCTCAAGCTGCCAGGCGTCCGGGACGTCCGTTCCAGCCTGGTCCTGGAAACCCTGAAATCCGTGTCCCGCGTGCCGCTCCATGCGGCGCTGCAGTAGAATCCGGGGGCGCCGCGAACCGGACCCTGCGGACGCTGTCCCAAGTTGAACGTTACGCCCCTGGGAGGCCGTGCCATGACCCGTTTGACCCTCGCCGTTCTGGCCCTGCTCGCGGCGGGATCCGCGCAAGCCACGTGCATCTATCCGCGTGCGCCCGCCCGTGCGCCCGACGGGCAGACGGCATCGCGCGACGAGATGGTTGCCGCGCAGGCGGCCGTGAAGCAGTTCAACGAGGACATCACCGCGTACAACTCCTGCCTCGACATGGAAATGGAGTATGCCGTGAAGAGCGGCGCCTACGACGAGAACCGGCTCAACGAGCTGCGCGCGATCCAGGCCAAGAAGAACAATGCGGCGGTGGACGAAGTGACGGCGATTGCCGACACATTCAACGAGCAGCTTCGCATTTTCCTGGCGCGCGAAAAGAAGTCGGACTGATCGCGGAGTCCGATGCTGACGCCCGCCGAAGCGGAAGCGGCGATCGCCGCAGCGCTGCCGGCGGCTGCCACCGAGCGGATTCCGCTCGCTGATTGCGCGGGCCG
Organism: Gammaproteobacteria bacterium; assembly: GCA_031396515.1. Classification (GTDB taxonomy): domain Bacteria; phylum Pseudomonadota; class Gammaproteobacteria; order Steroidobacterales; family Steroidobacteraceae; genus SCUD01. The sequence goes on along the minus strand of JANNKZ010000239.1, from coordinate 17,760 downwards.
CGTCCTGCGCGTGGCGGTGCACGCCGAGCGCGACGCACCGCCATTCGACCGCGTCACCATGGACGGAATCGCCATCGCGTCCCGGGCGATCGCCCGGCGTGAATTCCGCCTGGCAGGCACGCAGGCGGCCGGCACGCCCGCCCTCTCCCTCCCGGACGAGTCTGACTGCTTCGAAGTGATGACCGGCGCGGTACTGCCCCGCGGCTGCGACACGGTGGTGCCGGTCGAGAAGCTGCGCATCACGAACGGCCGCGCCGAGATTGACGCCGCCTGGACGCCGGTGCCCGGCCAGTTCGTGCATTGCCAGGCCGCGGATGCCGCCGCCGGCGATCGGCTGCTGTCTGCCGGCACCCGGCTCGGCGCGCCGGAAATCGCGATCGCGGCCTCGGCCGGCTGCGACACGCTCGACGTGTCGCGCAGGCCCCGCATCGCCGTCGTGTCGACCGGCGACGAGCTGGTCGAACCGGGTGCGCCAATTGCGGCGCACCAGGTCCGGCGCTCGAACGCCTACGGACTTGCCACGGCGCTCCGGCTTGCCGGGTTCGCGCCGGCGACCGACTGCCATCTGGCGGACGATCGCGCAGCGATCGAGGCGGCGCTCGCGGACGCGCTCGACCGGCACGAGGTGATCGTGCTCTCCGGCGGCGTCTCGGCGGGCCGCTTCGATCACGTACCCGCCGCACTGGCGGCGGTCGGCGTGCGCCAGGTGTTCCACCACGTCGCCCAGCGGCCCGGCCGCCCGATGTGGTTCGGCCTGCGCGTGCCGGACCGCGCCGTCTTTGCGTTGCCGGGCAACCCGGTCTCGGTGCTGGTCTGCCTCGCGCGCTACGTCATTCCGGCGCTCGCGGCGCAGTCTGGTGCGCCCTGCCCCGCGCGCGTGCCGGTCATCCTGGCGCGCGAATTCGACTTTCCGGCGCCGCTCACCTGTTTCCTGCCGGTCACCCTCAGGTACGATCGCGACGGAAGGACATGGGCGGAACCACGCCCGACCGGCGGATCCGGCGACTTCATCTCGCTCGCCGGCACCGACGGATTCGTCGAGCTGCCGCAGGGGCCCGCGACGCATCCTGCCGGGCTCGCCGTGCCGTTCCAGCGCTGGTGATGCATGGCCGATGAAACCGGAAACAAGCTGATTCCGCTCGCTGCGCCGCAGGCCGCCGCCGACGCGCGTGGCCGGCCGCTGTCGGACCTGCGCATCTCCGTGATGGATCGCTGCAACTTCCGCTGCCCGTACTGCATGCCGCGCGCGACCTTCGGCGACGACTATCGATTTCTGACCGCGGCGGAACGCCTCAGCTTCGATGAGATCGCGCGGCTCGCGCGGCTGTTCGCGGGACTGGGCGTGCGCAAGCTGCGCCTGACGGGCGGCGAGCCGCTCTTGCGTGCCGGACTCTCGGAACTGGTCGGCGAGCTGTCCGCAATCGACCGCATCGAGGATCTCGCCCTGACTACCAACGGCGTGCTGCTGGCCCAGCACGCCTCCGAACTGGCGGCGCATGGGCTGAAGCGCGTCACGGTCAGCCTTGACACGCTCGACCCGGAGACCTTTCGCCGGATGAGCGGCGGCTTCGACGGCCTCGAACGCGTGCTGGACGGCATCCGCGCGGCGGCCGAAGCCGGCCTTGCGCCGATCAAGATCAATGCGGTGATCCAGCGCGGCGTCAACGACGGACAGGCGCTGCCGATGGCGCGCCATTTTCGCGGCAGCGGCATCGTGCTGCGGTTCATCGAATACATGGACGTCGGCAACCGCAACGACTGGCAGCCAGCGCTCGTCGTCCCCTCGCGCGAGTTGCGCGACGCGATCGCGGCCGCCCACCCGCTCGAGCCGGTCGCGGGCGCGTATCGCGGCGAGGTCGCGACGCGTTACGCCTATGCCGACGGCGCGGGCGAGATCGGGTTCATTTCGTCCGTTTCCCAGCCGTTCTGCGGCGACTGCACGCGCGCGCGCCTGTCGTCCGACGGCGTGTTCTACACCTGCCTGTTCGCGACGGCTGGCACCGACCTGCGCACGCCGATGCGTGCCGGTGCGAGCGATGCAGAACTCGTCGAACTCGTGCGCGGCACCTGGCGCCGGCGCGACGACCGCTACAGCGAACTGCGCCGGCCGCCTGCCGCCGAGCGGGTGCTGCGCAAGATCGAGATGCACTACATTGGCGGATGACAAACGCAATACGCTGTCCCATGTCGACGAGGCCGGGCGGCCGTCGATGGTCGACGTGACGGCCAAGCAGCCGACGCTGCGCGTCGCGAGCGCGGAAGCCCGCCTGCGCTTTCCGCGAGACGCTTTCGCCCGGCTACGAGCCGCGGGTTTCGAAACCGCGAAAGGCCCGGTGTTTGCGACCGCGATCGTCGCGGGCACGTTCGCGGCCAAACGCACGCACGAACTCATTCCGTTCTGCCACCCGCTCGGGCTCGAGCGTTGCGACATTGCCATCGAGGCGGACGGCGACGACCTGCTGGTCGTCCGGTGCACTGCGGCCGTGCATCACCGGACCGGTGTCGAAATGGAGGCGCTGACGGGCGCGGCCGTCGCCGCGCTCACGGTGTACGACATGTGCAAGTCGCTCTCGCACGACATTGTGATCGAGGCGACGCGGCTCGTGTCGAAGAGCGGCGGCAAGAGCGATTTCGGCGGGGGCACACCGCCGTGACCCCGCTCCATGGATTGGTGCTCGCCGGCGGCCGGTCGCAGCGCATGCGGGCCGACAAGGCGGCCCTCAGCTATGGCCGGCGTCCGCAGCTGGCGGAAGCATTCGACCTGCTGGCGGCGGTGACCGAGAGTGCCTGGGTCTCGGTGCGAGCGGACCAGGCGGACGAGGCCACCCGCGCGCGCTTTCCGCAAGTCATTGACGGCCGGCTCGGCGAAGGACCGATCGCCGGCATCGTCGCCGCCCAACAGCAGCATCCGGAAGCCGCCTGGCTCGTGCTGGCCTGCGACCTGCCCTACCTCGATGCCGCGACGCTCGACGAGCTGATCGCGGGGCGCGATCCGGCACGGCTGGCGACGGCATTCCGCAGCACGACCGACGGGCTGCCGGAACCGCTGTGCGCGATCTACGAGCCCGCAAGCCGGGAGCCGATCCTCGACTACATTGCCGCCGGCGCCGCCTGCCCGCGCAAGTTCCTGCTGTCGCACGACGTGCGCCTGCTCGATGCCGCGAATGCGCGCGCGCTCGGCAACGCGAACACGCCGCAGGACCACGCCGCGGCGCATGCCGCGCTCGCGCCGCGCGGAATCACCTGATGCCGCGCCTGCGCCTGCGCTATTTCGCGACGCTCCGCGAGTGCGCCGGGCGCGCCGAGGAAACGGTCGACTCACGGGCGGCAACGCCCGCCGAGCTGTACGCCGAGCTCGCCGGGCGTCACGGCTTCACGCTCGGCCGCAATCAGCTTCAGGTGGCAATCAATTCGTCGTTCGCGGACTGGGACCGCGCGCTCGCCGACGACGACGAGGTCGTATTCATCCCGCCGGTGGCCGGCGGATGAAAGCGTTCGGGTTCACGCAGGCGGCGATCGATGCGGCAGCGCTCGCCGTGCCGCTCGCGGCGGACGCGGCCGGCGGATTCGCGAGCTTCGAGGGACGCGTGCGCGACCGCAATGAGGGACGCACGGTCACCGGCCTCGACTACGAAGCCTACGAGGAACTCGCGCTCGCCGAAGGCGCGCGCATCGTCGAGGCGGCGCGTGCCCGCCACGGCGCCGTCGCCGCGCGCTGCGTCCACCGGCTGGGCTCACTGGCGGTCGGCGACGTCGCCGTCTGGGTCGGCGTCGCGAGTGTGCACCGCGCCGAGGCCTTCGCTGCCTGCCGCGAGATCATCGACGCGATCAAGCATCGCCTGCCGATCTGGAAGCGGGAGCACTACTCGGACGGCAGCCGGCAGTGGGTCAACTGCGAACATGCTGCGCCAACGGTGGCCGCCTTCGACTATTCGCGCCAGCAGGCGCTGCCGGAAGTCGGCGAGGCGGGCCAGCGCCGCCTGGCCGCGGCCACGGTGGTCGTGGTCGGCGCCGGCGGGCTCGGCTGTGCCGTGCTGACCGCGCTCGCGGGCGCCGGCGTCGGCACGATCCACATCGTCGATCACGACGCGGTCGATGCGTCGAACCTGCACCGGCAGCCGCTCTTCACCCCCGCCGACGTGGGCCGCGGCAAGGCGGATGCGGCTGCGGCCCGGCTTGCGGCTTTCAATCCCTCGATCCGCGTGCAGGCGCACGGTTGCCGCTTCGACGCCGCCGGCGCGGATGCGCTGATGGCCGGCGCCGACGTCATCGTCGATTGCAGCGACAATTTCGCGACCAAGTTCCAGGTCAATGATGCGGCCATGCGCGCAGGCAAGCCGGCGGTGATCGCGAGCGTCTACCAATATGAAGGACAGCTCCAGGTCGTGCGCGCGGATGACGGCGGTTCCTGCCTGCGCTGCCAGTGGCCGGAGGCGACGCGGGACGGCCTGGTCGGCAATTGCCGCGAGGCCGGTGTGCTCGGACCGGTGCCCGCGGTCCTCGGCGGCCTGCAGGCGATGGAAGTTCTGAAGCTGCTGCTCGGCCTGCCGGGACAGCTTCGCGACGAGCTGCTGCTCGTGGATCTCCTCGACCTCGGCCAGCGGCGCCTGCGGGCGCCGCGCTTTGCTGCCTGCGCCGGCGCTTGCGTTCGCATCGGGCCGTCGGCGCAACCGGAAGCGATCGTGCCGAGCGCGGTCATCGATGTCGAGATGCCGCTCGCGGAGGCCGCGGCTGGCGGTTTCCGCATCGTCGACATCCGCGAGCCCTGGGAGTGCGCGGCCGAACCGCTCGCCGTCGCGGACCATGAGGCCGTCCCAATGGGGAAGTTGCTGGGCGGCGAGTTCGAGATCGCCGAGGGCGAGCGCTACCTCTTCGTCTGCGCGCACGGCATCCGAAGCCGCGCGGCGGCGGAGGCATTCAGGGCACTCGGGCGGTACAACGTCTGGTCGTTGCGGGGCGGGCTCGCCGCCCGCGGCTCTGCGCTCAGAACGTGAAATGGTCGGCGGGCAGGGCCATCAGGGTCGCTGCGCCTGCATTGAGCGCGTCGAGGTGGGCTTCCGCGCGCGGCAGGATGCGCTGGAAATAGAAGCGCGCCGTCGCGAGCTTGGCACGGTGGAAGTCGGCGCCCTCGCCGCCTTTCCGGAGCGCCGCCGCCGACACGGCCGCCATGCGCGCCCAGCACCAGGCGATACAGAGATAGCCCGTGAACTCGAGATAGTCCATCGCCGCCGCGCCGGTCTCGTCCGGATTCTGCGCCGCGCGATTGGCGATCGACTCGGTCGCCTCGCTCCATTCCTTCAGCAGGCCGGTCAGCCGCGTGACGAACTCGGCGAGTTCGACCGAGCCCGCGTGCCGTTCGCAGAAGCCGCCGATCTCGCCGCCGAGGGCACGCGCAAGCGCGCCGCCGGTGCCGAGCACCTTTCGCCCCAGCAGGTCCTGGGCCTGGACGCCGTTGGTGCCCTCGTAGATCGCGGTGATTCGCGCATCGCGGAAGAACTGCTCGACGCCGGTCTCGCGCACGTAGCCGTGGCCGCCGTGCACCTGCAGCGCGAGGCTCGTGCACTCGAGCGACATGCCGGTCAGGAATCCCTTCACGATCGGCGTCAGGATCGCGAGCAGGCCCTCGGCACGCTCGCGCGCCGCGGCATCCGGGTGATGCAGCGCATCGTCCATCTGCATGCCGGCGAAGTAGTTCAGCACGCGGCCGCCCTCGATCAGCGCCTTCTGCGTCAGCAGCATGCGGCGCACGTCGGGGTGGCCGATGATCGGGTCGGCCCCGGCGGTCTTGCCGCGCTCGGATGTACGGCCCTGGCGCCGGTCGCGCGCATAGGCGATCGCGGCCTGGCAGGCGGCCTCGCATTGCGCGAGCCCCTGCAAGCCGACCCAGAGCCGCGCGTGGTTCATCATCGTGAACATGACTTTCAGGCCGCCGTTGATCTCGCCGATCAGCCAGCCCTGCGCGCCGTCGAAATTCATGACGCAGGTCGAGGAGCCGTGGATGCCGAGTTTGTGCTCAACGCTGGCGCAGGTGACGCCATTCGCCGCGCCGGGCGCGCCTGATGCATCCGGCAGGAATTTCGGCACGAGGAACATGCTGATGCCGCGCGAATCCGACGGCGCGTCGGGCAGCTTCGCGAGCACCAAGTGCACGATGTTTTCCGTCAGGTCGTGCTCGCCGCTCGTGATGAAGATCTTGGTGCCGCTGACGCGATAACTGCCGTCGCCCGCGGGTTCGGCGCGCGTCCGCATGAGGCCGAGATCCGTGCCCGCATGCGGTTCGGTCAGCACCATCGTGCCGCTCCAGACGCCGCTCACGAGCTTGGGCAGGTAGAGGTTGCGCAGTTCCGCGGGCGCATGGCGCGCGACACAGAGCACGGCACTGTCGGTGAGGCCGCTGTAAAGCTTCCACGACATGTTGGCCGAGACCAACATCTCGCCGACGGCACCGCCCAGGCTCTCCGGCAGTCCCTGGCCGCCGGCATCCGCCGGGCCGCAGAGCGAGGCCCAGCCGTCGGCGACGTACTGGCGATAGGCGTCGGCGAATCCCGGCGGCGTAATCACGCGCCCGTCGGGCTCGCGCCGGACACCGATGCGGTCGCCGGCCTCGTTGGTCGGCGCGACTACGTTCTCGGCAAAGCGCGCGCACTCGTCGAGGACGCTGTCGATCAGTTCCTGGTTGACGTCCTCGCGGCCGAGGCCGCGGTAGTGCGCGCTCGCACCGAGCACTTCGTGCAGGACGTAGCGGATCTCACGGAGGGGCGCCTTGTATTGGGGCATTCTCGGCGCGGGCCTAGCCGGCTTTCTCGGCGCAGGAAATGCAGCGGTCGGAATACGGCAGCGCCTGCAGGCGGCGCGTGTCGATCGGCTTGCCGCATTGGCTGCAGAGGCCGTAAGTCCCGTGGTCGAGCTGGACGAGCGCGCGGTTGATCTGGGCGAGTTCCGCCGCGGTCGCCTCCCCGATGCCCGCGAGCACGGCGTCGTTTTCCATCTGCACGACCTGTTCGGCGAAATCCTTGTCGAGTGGTCCGGATGAGCGCGTGATGTCGGCGCGCACCTTGGCGGCGCGCGTCATCAGTTCCTGTTTCTGGGCCAGCAGCTTCTCGCGGACCGCTTCGAGCTCCGTCGCCATGGGACCTCCCTGCGCTGACGGCTGGGCGGCGGCCAACCTTCGCCGCCGCCCGCGTTCCTTCAGTTTACCTGTACTTCGACCGTCCTGGCGCGGGCGGCCGGCTGCTTTGGCACCCGGACCCTCAGGACGCCGTTCTTGCTCTCGGCCTGGATGGCGGCGACGTCGGCGTCCTCGGGCAGCCGGAAGCTGCGCGCGAAACTGCCGTAAAGGCTCTCGGTGCGATGGAACTTCTCGTCCTTCTGCCCGGCTTCCTTGCGCCGCTCGCCACGGATCGTGATCACGCCATCATCGACGGTAACCTTCACGTCCTCCCGTGCAACCTCGGGCAGTTCCGCCTTGATCAGGTACTCCGCCTCGGTCTCCGAGATGTTCGCGACCGGCGTCCAGGCCGGCGCCGCGGTCTCGTCGGCTGTTGCGCAGCCGTTGCCGGGCTGATGCCCGAGAAACGGCGAGTAGCGGGCAAAAATATCGTCCAGTTCCCTGAACGGCGTCCAGCGAATGAGTGTCATGGTCCGGTCTCCTTGCATGAATATGGTGGCCTGGGCCCTGCATTGGGGCATCGTTGCCAGCACTCAAGGCGGTGGCGCAGCGTTGCCACTGGTCGGCCCCGGCCCGTAATATCGGCCTCGATCACGACGAGGGAGCTGCATGGGCCGCGATCACAACCCGGTACCCGGACAGTGGTACGAGAGCCTCGAAGACGAGGAGACTTTCCAGGTCCTGTCGGTCGACGAGGACTCGGAGCTGATCGAACTCCAGTACGAAGACGGCGACGTCGAGGAAATTGACTACGAGACCTGGCAGGAGCTCGATCTCGACTTGACCGACCAACCCGAAGGCTGGTCGGCCGCCGACGCTGACGAAGAAGAAGACGAGGACGAGGATGACGACGACTGGGACGACGACGAAGACGACGACGATGACGATGACGAGGACGATGACGACGAGGATTACGGCAACCGCGACGATTACTGACGGCGGGCCTTGCCTCGCCGGCTCCTCCGGAACCCGCACCGACGACCGGGGTCCAAGACCCCGGCAGCCGAGGAGAACCCTGATGAAAACGATGCTACTGGTCCTGCCGCTGATCGCGCTCGCAGCCTGCGCCACGACCTCGAAAGACTCTCCGCAGGACGGCAAGGAGAACGCCTACCAGGCGCGCAAGATGCAGCGCACGAGCGACTGCATGTTCCAGTCGACGATCAACGGCTTCAATGCGCTCGACGACCGCTACGTGATCCTCTATGGGCCAGGCCGGAACAATGCCTATCTCGCGGAACTGACGCCCGGCTGCTTCCAGATTAAGAACACCACCGCGCTCGGCGCCGTCGACGGCGACAGCAATGGGCAGATCTGCGGGTTCGGCCGCGACTCGCTCGCTTATCGCGAATTCGGCCGCACCGAGAACTGCCGCATCATGTCGCTCGAGCGCCTGACGGAACTGCGCCTCTACGAAGTCACCGGCCAGGGCCCGCCGACGCCGAAGGACACGGACCGCAAGAAGAAAAAAGAAGAGGACAAGCCGCCGAAAGACGACGACGGCGAGTAGATTTGCCGGCCCCGTGCCGGCAGCCTTGAATTGACCCTGGCCGGGACCCATCTGGATCGACCATGAAACGCGTACTGCTGTTCGTCCTCACCAATTTCGCCATCCTGATCGTCGCGAGCGTCACGCTCCGGTTGCTCGGCGTCGAGCCCTGGCTCAACGAGCGCGGCATCAACTTCAATTCATTGCTGATCTTCGGCGCGGTGCTCGGATTCGGCGGCGCATTCCTGTCGCTCGCCCTGTCGAAGTGGATGGCGAAACGCGCGATGGGTGTGCAAGTCATCGCGACGCCCAAGTCCGAACGCGAGATGTGGCTGGTCGAGACCGTGCGCCGCCAGGCTGAGCAGGCGGGCATCGGCATGCCGGAAGTCGGCATCTTCGAATCGCCGACGCCGAACGCATTTGCGACCGGCGCCCGGCGCAATGCCGCACTCGTCGCGGTCAGCTCGGGACTGCTCGAGCGCATGGGCCGGCAGGAAGTCGAGGCCGTGCTGGGCCACGAGGTCAGTCACGTCGCGAACGGGGACATGGTGACGCTGACGCTGATCCAGGGCGTGGTGAACACCTTCGTGTTCGTCGCCTCGCGCGTGATCGGCAACATCGTCGACAAGGTCGTGTTCAGGAACCAGCGCGGGCATGGCCCCGCCTTCTGGATCACGACGATCGTCGCCGAACTGGTGCTCGGTTTCCTCGCGATGATGATCGTCATGTGGTTCTCGCGCCAGCGCGAGTTCCGCGCCGATGGCGGCGGCGCCCGCCTTGCCGGCCGCATGAACATGGTCGGCGCGCTCGAGGCGCTCAAGCGCTCGCACACCGAGCCGCTGCCCGACAAGTTGGCGGCCTTCGGCATCGCGGGCGGCATCGGCCAGGGCCTGAAGAAGCTCTTCATGAGCCACCCCCCGATCGAGGAACGCATCACGGCGCTGATGGCCGCACCGCAGGCCTGACGTCGCCGCCCTGCGGCAGCGGAGCCGCCTCAGTAAGATGCCCGGCATGACCCGCCCGCCTTCGCCTTCCCGCCTCGACGCGATCCGGAACCTGCTCGGTCCGGGCGGCTGGCTCGACCAGGCTTCCGATCGCGCTCCCTTCGAAAGCGATTTTCGCCGCCTGCATCGCGGCAACACGCCGCTCGTGGCCTTGCCCGATTCGACCGCCAGGGTCGCCGAACTCGTGCGGATGTGCGCGGGCGAGAACATCGGCATCGTTCCCCAGGGCGGCAACACCAGTTACTGCGGCGGCGCGACGCCGCGCGACGGCGCCGGCGACATCGTGCTGTCGCTCAGGCGCATGCGCCGCATTCGCCAGCTCGACGCCGCCAACGATTCGATGACGGCGGACGCCGGCTGCGTACTGGCCGACCTGCAGGAAGCGGCCGCCGCGGCGAAGCGGCTGCTGCCGATGTCGCTCGGCTCCGAGGGCTCCTGCACGCTCGGCGGAATCGTCTCGACCAATGCGGGCGGCACCGCCGTGCTGCGCTACGGCATGATGCGGTCGCTGGTGCTCGGCCTCGAAGTCGTGTTGCCGGACGGCACGGTGCTCGACCAGCTCGGGGCGCTGCGTAAGGACAACACCGGATACGACGTGAAGCAGCTCTTCATCGGCGCCGAGGGCACGCTCGGCGTCGTCACGGCGGCTTCCCTGCGGTTGTGGCCCTTGCCCGCGGCTTTCGCGACCGCCATGGCTGCGGTGCCCGCTCCCGCGAATGCGCTCGCGCTTCTCGTCCGCCTGCGCGAAGCGCTCGGCGATGCCGTCACCACCTTCGAACTGGTGCCGCGCATTGCACTTGAGTTCGTCTGTCGCCACGTCGAGTCGGCGCGCGACCCGTTCGACCGCGCGCACGACTGGTACGTGCTCACCGAAGTGTCGTTGCCGCAATCCGATTCCGACCTCGGCACGCGCTTCGAGGACGCACTCGCGGCGGCGATCGACGACGGCGTCGCGACCGACGCGGTCACGGCCGCCTCTGAAACCCAGCGCGAGGCGCTCTGGCGCCTGCGGGAGACGATTCCGGAGGGCCAGCGCCACGAGGGCCCGAGTCTCAAGCACGACGTCTCGGTCGAGCCCGCCACGCTGCCGCGATTCATCGACGAGGGGCGCGAACTGATTGCGCGCCTCGCGCCCGGCGCCCGGCTGGTCGCCTACGGCCACCTCGGCGACGGCAACCTGCATTTCAACGTGAGCGCCGCCGCCGGCGCCGACGATGGCGCGCTCGCGCGCGCCGCTGATGCTATCGGCCGCGCGGTGCATGACCTCGTGGCGCGCCACCGCGGCAGCATCAGCGCCGAGCACGGCATCGGCCAGCTCAAGGTGGGCGAACTCGCGCGCTACGAGGACCCGACTGCGCTCGCCCTGATGCATCGCATCAAGCAGGCGATCGACCCGCAGGGGATCATGAACCCGGGCAAGGTGCTGGCCGAGCGCGGCTGAGCAGCCGCTATTTCTGTTGCCCCGCCGGGCTCGTCCAGCGGCTGTCGGGCCGGATCAGGCCTTCCTGGGCGACGCTTGCCACCAGCGTTCCCGTGCGCGAATAGATGGCCCCGCGGCTGAAACCGCGCGCGCCGGAAGCGCTCGGGCTTTCGGTCACGTAGAGATGCCAGTCGTCCACGCGCAGGTCGCGATGGAACCAGATCGCGTGGTCGATCGACGCCATCTGCAACTGCAGGAACGACACCGCGTGCGGCAGCGTCGCGGTGTCGAGCAGGTGATAGTCCGATACGTAGGTGAGCAGGCAGCGGTGCAGCGCCTGGTCGTCCGGCAAGCTTCCCTTCACGCGAAACCACACGCGCTTCTCGGCCGCGCGCTTGACGGGGTTCAGGAAATCCGGCGGATCGACCACGCGGAACTCGAACGGCCGCTGCTGGCGGAAGAAGCACTGCACTTTCTCGGGCACGCGGTGCACGAGCTCGGCGTTGATCTCGCCGAGGTCCGGGAGCTCCTCCGGCGGCGGCGCAGACGGCATCGGCGACTGGTGATCGAGGCCGGGCTCCGTGATCTGGAACGAGGACGACATCGTCAGGATCGGCTGTCCGTGCTGGATCGCGACCACGCGCCGGCTGGTGAAGCTGCCGCCGTCGCGGCTGCGATCCACCTCGAAAATGATCGGCGCGTTGACGTCGCCGCGGCGGAGGAAATAGGCGTGCAGCGAATGCACCTGCCGTCCTTCGATGGTGCGGGACGCCGCAACGAGCGCCTGGCCGAGCACCTGGCCGCCGAACACCTGCGGCGCACCGATGTCGCGGCTCTGGCCGCGGAACAGGTTGTCCTCGAGCCGCTCGAGATCCAGAAGCTTCAGCAGATCCTGCAGCCGGCCGTCCACGATTCAGTCCGGCGGCGCGACGCCCAGGCGCTCGCGCATGATCGGGCTCGTCGTCGTGTATTGCAGGTACTGGCGTTTTTCCGGATACACGTGATGCTGCACGCCGAAGGCCGCGAGGGCGGCCTCGTGGAATCCGGACAGGATGAGCTTTTTCTTGCCGGGATAGGTGTTGATGTCGCCGATCGCAAAGATGCCCGGCACGCTGGTCTGGAACTTCTCGGTGTCGACGGCGAGCGCCTTCTTCTCGAGCGCGAGGCCCCAGTTCGCGACCGGGCCGAGCTTCGGATGCAGGCCAAAACAGGCGATGACCTGCTGGCAGCGGACGTCGGTCGTCGACTTGTCGCGGGCCACGACGGTCGCGCCCGCCACGCGCCCCTCCTCGATCGCGAGCGACTGGATCGTGCCTTCCAGGTGGCGCATCCGGCCGGAGGCGACCAGTTCCTGCATGCGCGCGACCGATGCGGGCGCCGCGCGGAATTCCGCGCGCCGGTGCACCAGCGTGAGCGAACGGGCCTTGCCGCAGAATTCGAGCGCCCAGTCGAGCGCGCTGTCACCGCCGCCGGCGATCAGCAGGTCCTGGCCGTGGAAATCCACGGCGCTCTGTACGCGGTAGTGCAGCTGGCTGCCCTCGAAGCGCTCGGTTTCCGGCACCATCAACCGGCGCGGCTGGAAGGAGCCGAGGCCGGCCGCGATGATCACGCTGCCGGCGTCGAAGCGCGTGCCGGCGGCCGTCTCGAGCGCGAATCGCCCGCCCGCCTGCGGTTCGAGCGCGACGACTTCCTGGCCGAAGTGCATGCCCGCGTGGAACGGTTCGATCTGCTTGAGCAGCCGGTCGACGAGTTCCTGCGCGCCGCAGACAGGTAGCGCCGGGATGTCGTAGATCGGCTTGTCCGGGTAGAGCTCGGTGCACTGGCCGCCGGGATGCGTCAGCGAATCCACGATCTCGCACTTCATGCCGAGGAGTCCGAGCTCGAATACCGCGAACAATCCGACCGGACCGGCGCCGATGATCACGCATTCCGTCTGGATGGCTGGCACGGCCCGCATTCTATCCGATGATAGGCTTACGCCCCATGCCGCACGCGCTCGAAGCACCGCTCGCGCCCCTGGCGCGGGATTTCCGCGAACTGCGTTCGCACGGAAACGCGTTGGTGCTCGCAACCGTCGTTGCGACCGAGGGCTCGACCTATCGCAAGAGCGGCGCGCAGATGCTGATCACGGCCGGCGGCGAGCTGCGCGGATTGCTGTCGGGCGGCTGCCTCGAAGTCGACCTGACCTTGCACGCACGCGAGGTACTCGCGACCGGCCGGGCACGGCTCGTGAGCTACGACATGCGCGGCGAAGAGGACCTGCTGTTCGGCATCGGCAGCGGCTGCGAAGGCGCGATGCGGGTGCTCCTGCAGCGCGTCGGTCCCGTGGAGCAATGGCAGCCGCTCGAAACGATCGCCGCCTGTGCCGAGGCCGGACGATCCGGATCGCTCGCTCTCATCGTCGGCGAAACGTCGGCTGGCGGCGGCTGGTGGGACGGCGGCGCGAGCGCGCCATGGCCGGAACCCGGCGCAGTCCTCGCGGCGCGGCGCGCGCTCTGTCCCGATGACGAGCCGCGCCTGCTCGACTGTGAGGCGGGCGGCGTGGCGCTCTGCGTGCTCGCATTGCCACTGCGCGCGCCGCCGGTACTCGTCGTCTGCGGCGCCGGTGCGGACGCGGCACCGCTCGCCCGCCAGGCCGCCGCACTGGGTTTCGCCGTAACGGTCGCCGACCACCGTCCGGCGCTCGCACAGGCCGCGCGCTTCCCGCATTGCGATGTCGCCTGCCGGCCGCCCGCCGAATTCGGAAATCTCCCGGCGCTCGCGCGCGCCGATGCCGCGATCGTGATGAGCCATCATCTCGGCGCGGATCTCGCCTGGCTGCAGGCGCTGGCCGCGCAGGATCGCATCGCCTATGTCGGGCTGCTCGGGCCGCCCGCCCGCCGCGAGCGCCTGCTCGGCGAGCTCGGTGCACAGGCGGCGCGTCTCGAGGGCCGCCTGCGCGCGCCGCTCGGCCTCGATATCGGCGCGCGCACGCCGGAGGCGATCGCGCTCGCCGCAGTCGCCGAACTGCATGCCTGGATCGCCGGTCGCGGCGGCGGCCCCTGGCGCGGAACCCTGCCGGCTGCACCGCGATGACGGCGATCGTTCCCGTTTCGCCGCGCTCGGGCGCATTGCCCGCCGTTCGGCTGGACGCCGCAGGCGGGCGGTACATCGACATGCGCGCGATCGCCGTGCTGGCGCTGCCGCTCGTGCTGAACAGCACCGTGCAGGCGGTGCTGAATCTCACCGACACCTGGTTCATCGGCCGGCTGTCAACCGCGGCGACCGCCGCGATTTCGGCGGTGCACTGGCTGGCGCTGCTCGCACTATTCGTGATCGGCGGCGTCGCCATGGGCGTGCAGACGCTGGTCGCGCAGGCCTACGGCGCCGGCCGCTACCGCCGCACGACGCAGATCGCCTGGCTCGGGATGTGGGCCTCGCTGCTGACCATTCCTGCTTTCGCGCTGACGATCGTATTCGGTCCCGCAATGATCCGTGCTTTCGGGCTGGGCACCGAAGTCGAGGAGCTGGCGATCCAGTTCTGGATCCCGCGCATGATCGGCGGTCCGCTGGCGGCTGCGCTCTGGGCCGTGGTTGCGTTCTACAACGGCATCGGCCGCACGCGCATCCCGCTCGCCATCGGCCTGGTCGTGATGGCATCGAACGTCGTGCTGAACGAGATCTTTATCTTCCGGTTCGGCTGGGGCATGGCGGGCGCCGCCTGGGCGACGACCTGCGCGGAGTTGCTCGGCGTGACGCTCGCGATCGTGATGATCCTGCGGCTCGATCCACGGCGATTCATGCCGACGCTCACCTGGCGGCCGGACATGAAGCGCATCGTCACGCTGGTGGCGCTCGGGCTGCCGATGGCGATGACGGCCTCCGCGGATCTCGGCGCCGCGGCGCTGTTCCAGCTCATGCAGGTGCAGTTCGGTGTGGTGGACGGCGCGGCGACGCAGATCGTTGTGATCTTCACGGCGCTCGCCTACATGCCGGGCATCGGCCTCGCGCTCGCGGGAACGACACTGGTCGGCCAGGCCATCGGCGCCGGCGACCGCGACTGGGCTGCGCGGCTCGGCAATCGCATCGTCCTGATCGTCGCCTGCTACATGGGCGGCATCGGCCTCGTCATTGCGCTGGTCGGCGACTGGCTGGTGCCGCTTTTCGTCAACGACGCGGACCCGCGCGCGGCGGAAGTCATTGCGCTCTGCTCGCCGCTCCTGTGGCTCGCGGCCGCCTACCAGTTCTTCGACGGCGTGAACTTCGCGAGCGCGTTCTGCCTGCGCGGCGCCGGCGATGCGCGCGTGCCGGCGCTCATCGTGCTGGCCTGCGGCCTGCTGTTGTTCCTGCCGCTCACGCACGTGCTGACTTTCGCGCCGGGCGACGGCTGGTTCGAATGGCTGCCGGGTTACGGCCTCGGCGCCATCGGCGGCTGGAGCGCGATCCTCGTGTACGTCGTCGCGATCGGCACGGCGCTCTGGCTGCGCTGGCGCAGCGGCGCCTGGCGCCTGATACGCCTTTAACCAAGAGACGCGCGCCATTTTCTTTTGCCGGCCGCCGGACGGGTGGCGAGCGAGCGAATTCTCCGATTCTTCTCTTCTGAGCGAGCGAGCCAACCCGGCCGACGGCCGAAGCAAAAGAAAATGGGATGCGTCCCTCTTTCTATTCGTAGTCTCGGGCGACGCGGAAGCCGAGGTCGGACTGGCGGAGCGAAGTCGGCTCTGAAGACCGCGCAGGGGCACGGGCATCACGCGGCCGACTTGCCCAGGAGCCGCCTCGCACGGACTTGCGCTCGCAGCCGCCTTGCCAGGTCCAGGCCCGCAGGTCGTCGGGTCGGCCGAGATAGCTCGCGGTGAAACAGTCCATGACCCACTCGCGGGCATTGCCGATGATGTCGTGGACGCCGAAGGCATTCGGCTTGTACTGCGCGACCGGCACGAGCGTGGCCGCGCGATCGCTGCAACGCGCATTCGGCCAGGGCAGGCCGAGTGCCGCGACTGCCGAGGCATCGTAGACGTTGGCGTAATCGCAGGCGAGCGCGAGCGCGAGATCCTCGCGCGAATCCTGCTCGCCCCAGAAACGCGGGAACGAGGTGCCGCCGCGCGCGGCGTACTCCCACTCCGCCTCGGAAGGCAGCCGGTAGCGCTTGCCGCTTTCCGCCGAGAGCCATTCGGCAAAGGCGCGCGCATCGTCCCAGTTCACGCAGACGACCGGGTCGTCGTCGCGCGGCGGCTGCGCGAATCCCGGGTCCTGCCAGCTGCGATCGCGCTCCAGCACCCACTGGCCGCCGAGCCAGACGCGGCAGCCGGGCGTCGGCTGGCTGCCTGTCGCCTCGACGAAGCGGCGGAACTGGCCGACCGTGATCTCGCGCTTCGACACGAGGAACGGCCGCGTGAATGCGAGCGCGATGGACGGCGATTCGCCGGTCGCGGCATCAAGTTCCGGCGCGTCGGGCGCCGAACCCAAACGGAACTGCCCCGGCGGCACCATTGCAAGTTCCGGGCAGGCTTCGCAATCGACCGGTGCCGGCGTTGGCGCCGTCTGCGCGGCCGAGCCCCCCGCGAACATCAGGAACCCCAGTGCGGCAACCATGCGCATCAACGTTCGCCCGACTCGGCGCGCGTATCGAGATCCATCGCGACGCGGAATCCGGCGTCGTCCGTGCGTTCCGCGGCGTCTGCCGCGAAACGCGCGGCGCTCCGCGCGTCGTCGGGCGGCGATAGCCAGCTGCCGCCGCGCTGCACGCGCTGCCGGCAGCCGCCGAGCCATTCCCAGGCGCGCGCATCGCGCGGGCGTCCGGCGTAGCTGCCGGTCGCGCAGTCCTGCACCCATTCGCGCAGGTTGCCGATCAGGTCGTGCAGGCCGAAGGTATTTGCGGCAAAACTGCCGGCGGGCGCGACGTCCGCCTGGCCATCGCGACAACCCGCCTTCGCCCAGCCCAGCCGGAGTGAGGCGTCCGCGGTCAGGTCATAGGTGTTCGCCTGTTCGCAGCCGCTGGCAGCCTCGTCGCCCCAGGGGCGCAGTGCCGTCGAACCGGCCCGCGCTGAATATTCCCACTCCGCTTCGGACGGCAGCCGATAGCGCTTGCCGGTTTCGCTCGCGAGCCACTGCACGTAGGCTTGCGCATCGGCAAAGGACACGCAGGAAACGGGATGTTCGTCGGCAGGCGCCGCCGGTGTCGCCGGATCCTTCCAGCCACGTCGCGCGGTCTCGTTGAAACGGCCAAGCGCGGGTTCCCAGGTGCGGCAGCCAGTGTGCGGTTCGTAGCCGCTGCCGGCGATGAAGCGCGCGAACTGTCCGCGTGTTACCTCGGTGCGGCCGAGCGCAAAAGCACGCGGCAAGGTGATGACGACCGTATCGGCTTCCGCCGCTGCGACGCCACGCGCGCGGGCCGCGGATGGCGTGCCCATGACGAATGCGCCTGCCGGCACGACGACCATCTCGGGACAGCCGTCGCAATCGTGAAACACACTGCCCGGCGCGCGGGCGTCGGCGGCCGCGGCCACGGCGGCGGGCCCGACGGCCAGGACGAGCGCTGCGAGCCCACCGGTCCGCATCAGGAATCGATCCGCACCGGCACGAAGATCTGTGCATTGCCACGCTGGATCAGGAGCGCGACCGTCCCGCCCGAATCCTCGACCGCCTTGCGGAACTCGAGGACCGAACCGACCTGCACGCCGTTGACCATGATCAGCACGTC
>JANNKZ010000227.1:0-6637 GCA_031396515.1 Gammaproteobacteria bacterium | reverse complement strand
CCGTTCATCCTGGAAGGCGGCGCCATCCACGTGGACGGCCAGGGCACGCTCCTGACGACCGAAGAATGCCTGCTGAACCCGAATCGCAACCCGAACCTGCGGCGCGGGCAGATCGAGAGCCTGCTCGAGCGTTACCTGGGCGTGCGCGAGATCATCTGGCTCGGGCGCGGCGTCTTCAATGACGAGACCGACGGACACGTGGACAACCTCTGCTGCTTCGTGCGGCCGGGCGAAGTCGCACTCACCTGGTGCGACAACCCGGACGATCCGCAGTACGACATCTCGCACGCGGCGTTCGAGGTGCTGGCGAAGGCGAAGGATGCGCGCGGCCGGAAACTGAAAGTTCACAAGCTGATGCAGCCGGGGCCGCTCTATATGAGCGAGGCCGAGGCGGCGGGCATCGAGCGTTCGGTGGACTGCAAGCTGCGGCGCGCGGGCGACCGGCTCGCGGGCTCGTACGTGAACTTCTACATCGCGAATCGAGCGATCGTCATGCCGCTGCTCGACCCGAAAACCGATCGCGCGGCCAGAGCGGCTATCGCGCGGCTGTTCCCGCGCCGGAAGGTGATCGGCGTACCGTCGCGCGAGATCCTGCTCGGCGGCGGCAACATCCACTGCATCACGCAGCAGCAGCCGGCGCCGAATCGCTGAAGCGTGCACAAGGAGTCTGACCCCTTTCAGAGCGAGCGAATTTTCCAAATCTTCTCTTCTGAGCGAGCGGAAAGGGGTCAGACTCCTTGTGCACGCTTCAGCTCTGCCGCGCCAACAGGCACATGCCGGCGATGATGAGCAGGGCGCCGCCGACGCGCCAGGCGTCGAGCGGGCGCACCGGGAAGCCGAGCCATCCGTAGTGGTCGAGTGCAAGCGCGGCGAGCATCTGGCCGGCGACGATCAGCGCGAGGAAGGTTGCGCCGCCGAGCGACGGCCCGAATGCCGCCGAGGCGGTGATGTAGAAACCGCCCAGGATGCCGGCGCACCAGGCCCACCAGGGTGCAGCGCCGACCTGCGCGAGTCCCGTGAGCGAGCCGCGTCCGAACGTGACGGCAACCAGAAGAAATACCGTTCCAACCGCAAAGTTGACGAGCGCCGCCGTCATGGGCGACCCCACGAACTGGCGCATCGTCAAGGCCATTCCGACCTGCACGGCGAGCAGCGCGCCGACAAAAGCGGTGGCCGTCATCGCGCCGAGTTGCATGCGTCAGTCCTCCCGCCAGTCCAGCTCGACGAAGTATGCGCGGTCGCGCCCCGGAAAGTAGCGATGATCGCCGAACGCAAAGTCTGCGCGATCGGCGTAGGCGTCGTCGAGCAGGTTGGTGACGCGCGCGGTCAACGACCAGCGCCGTCCCGGGCGCAGCGACACACGCAGGTTCGCGAGATCGTGGCCGTCGTAGCGCGAGGTATTCGCGGCATTCGTCCAGTACGAGCCGACGTGCAGCCATTCGAGTTCACCGGCGAGCAGGCCGGTCGCGCGGCGCAAGCGCAGCGCGTGAATCTGCCGCGGTGCCGTGTCGACGGCATTGCCGGCGTTGATCTGCTCGCCTTGTTCGACGGCGGCCGTGAACCGGTACTCGTGATCCGCGACGGTGCCGTAACCCGACACCGTCCAGCCAGGGCGGAAAGTCCAGTCGGCCTCGTACTCGATGCCGAGATGGCGCGTGAGACCGCCGGTGACATTGAAGCCCGCCGAGTCGCGCAGGATCACGTCGTGCTTGTCCATGCGGAAGGCGGCAAGGTCGAGGGACGCGGTGGTGCCGCGCAGTCGCAGGCCGAGCTCGAGCGCGTCGACGCGCTCGGCGTCGAGCTCGGCAACCGTCTGCTGTCGCTGCAGGCGGTAGAGTTCCGTCGCCTCCGGCGCACGGAATCCTCGCGCGACCGAAAGCCAGGCCGCGACTGCCTCGTGCGGCCGCCAGACGAGCCCGAGCCGCGGCGCGAACTCGCTGAAGTCGTCGCTGCGATCGGCCGGCCGCGAATACAGGCAGCCGCCGGGGCAGGGGACACCGTTCTCGTCGGTGTTGCCGTCAATCATCCGGTTGCCGTAGTCGAAACGCACCTGCTCGAGACGCATTCCGGTCTCGAGCGACCAACGCGGCGCGAGCGCGCGCCGCCATTGCACCCAGGCGGCCAGCACCGAGGAGTCCACCGCGTAGTCGTAATGCCGCCCCGCGGGCCGGATCGCATTGGCCGCCGGCGAGCCGTCGATGGTCGGCCCGTCCTGCTCCTGCAGGAGCGCGCTCGCGGCGAAGTCCAGGTCCATGCCGAGCATGAGTTCGCCGCCGCCGAATGCGCCGTCCACGAACGACAGCATCAGTCCGCCGCTGTCCTGGCCGTTGTCCTCGAGCGGCTGGCCGAGCAGGAAGTGCTGCAGGAAATCCATGCGCGAACTGCGCAGGTAAGCGCGGATCGCGAGCCCCGCGGCATGCTCGTAGGCCAGGCTAGCGCGCAGGCTGTGAGCGTCGCGATAAGCCTCCGGGTTCGGGTTCGACCGCGCGATCGCCGGGTCGCGGTAACTGTCCTCGCCCTCGATGAAGCCCGCCGTCTCCTGCTCGAGGTTGGTCGCGGCGAAGCGCGCCGTCAGCGCATGGTCGCCGCGCGCGCGCGTCCAGACCGCATTCAGTTTCTGCTCCGCGAATCCGGAGGCATCGCGCCAGCCGCCGTCGTCGGTCGCGTGTATCGCGATGCCGAAACCGGAACCGCCATCGCCCGTGCCGGCGGCGAGGCGGACGCGCCGGTAGGGACCGCTCCCGCCCTCGAGGCCGATGCCGATCGCGGGCAGGTCCTCCGGCCGCGGCGGTATCACGTTGACGATGCCGTGCACCGCGCTCGAGCCATAGAGCGCGCTGCCGGGTCCGCGCAGGATCTCGACGGCCGCTGCCTGCTCGACATTGACTTCGAAGAGTTCGTTGACGTTGCAGGTGCCGGCAGGACGGATCGGGATCCCGTCCTCGAGCACGAGTACTGCGCCGCAGGCGCCGGCGCCGGTCAGCACGGGCGAGCGCAGCGCCGTCAGCGACTCTTGGCCGCTGCCGCGCTGGATCATCGTGCCCGGCGCGCGGTTCAGGAGTTCCGAGGCGTGCGTCGCGCCGGTCAGGGCGACCGTGTCGTTCGCAAGACGCGAGACGCTGCCCGGATAATTGAGGAGCGCAACCGGGCGGCGCGTGGCGGTGACGGTCACCGCTTCGAGCGGCTGCGGTTCTGCGCCCGCGCTGCCCGCGATGAGCGCGAACGCAAGGGCAACCGATACTGTCGCGGTGGTCGGCATCGGCGTGATTATAGGGCGCGGCCGGCGGGCGGCTGTCGGCGCCGTGCTACCATCGAACGTCAGAATGAATGCCCGCATGGCCCGTCTTTTGGCAGCCGCGTGCTGCCTCCTCTGCGCGAGCGTTGCTGCGGCCGCCGAGCCGCCGCCCGCGCCCGAACCCGCGACTGAACCGCCCGCCGCGGCGCCGCCCGCCGGCCCGCGTCCGCGCATCGGCGTGGTGCTGTCCGGCGGCGGCGCGCGCGGCTTTGCGCACGTTGGCGTGCTGCGCGTGCTCGAGCAGATGCGTATCCCGGTCGATGCCATCGCCGGCACCAGCATGGGCGCCGTGGTCGGCGGACTCTATGCTTCGGGCATGTCGGCGGCGGAGATCGAGGATCTCGCCATCCGCACCGACTGGAACGATGCCTTTCGCGATCGTTCGCCGCGCGCCAACCTGAGCTTCCGCCGCAAGCAGGACGACCGCGAATTCCTCGTGCGGTTTCCGCTCGGCGTAAAGAGCGGCGAATTCCGCGTACCGCGCGGGTTGATCCAGGGCCAGAAGCTCGCGCAGATCCTGCGCCGCGAGATGCTCGCGGTCGCCGGCATCGACGACTTCGACCGGCTGCCGTCGCGCTTCCGCGCAGTCGCGACTGACCTCGAGACCGGCGAGCGCCGGGTGCTCGGATCGGGAGACCTGACCGAAGCCGTGCGCGCGAGCATGTCGGCGCCGGGCGTGCTTGCGCCGGTCGAGGTCGAAGGCAAACTGCTGGTGGACGGCGGCCTGGTCGAAAACCTGCCGGTGGATGTCGCCAAGGCAATGGGCGTCGACATCGTGATTGCGGTGGACGTCGGCTTCCAGCTGGTCGGCCGCCGCGACCTCAAGTCCTCGCTCGCGGTGTCGAACCAGATGCTGACGATCATGATGCAGCGCGAGACCATTCGTCAGCGCGGCCTGCTGACCGGCACCGACGTGCTGATTGAGCCCGCGCTTGGCAACAAGCTGTCGATGGACTTCACGGGCGTGCCCGAGCTGCTCCAGCTCGGCGCCGACGCGACCCGTACCCAGGCCGCGAAGCTCGAAGCGCTCGCGCTCGACGAGGCGGCGTGGGGCGTTTACGTGAATACCCGCGAAACCTGGACGAACGAGATTCCGGAGATCCGCTTCGTCCGCGCAGACGCTCGCTCGGAGCGCTACGAGGAACGCATCCAGGCCGAACTGTCGCCGGCGGTCGGCAAGCCGCTCGACCCCGTGGCGATGGAAAAGCACCTGTCGCACCTTTACGGTGACGCGACCTTCGAGTCGCTCGATTACAAGGTCGTGGAAGATGGCGAGCTGAAAGGCATCGAAGTCTCGGCCCGGCGCAAGAGCTGGGGGCCGAACTACCTGCGCTTCGGCCTCGAGTTGCAGGACAATTTCCAGGGCTCGACCAGCTTCAATGCCGGCGTGCGCGGCCAGGTGACCGAGGTGAATCGCTACGGCGCCGAGGTGCAGATTGACCTGCGGGTTGGCGAGAACCCGCGCTTCCTGACCGAGTTCTACCAGCCGATCGGCTATGCCTCGAACTGGTTCGTCGCGCCGCGCATCCTGGTCGAACGGCGCAATTTCGACATCCTCGAGGACGACGAGCGCCTCGCGACGATCCGCGTGCGCAATGCCGAAGTGGGCTTCGACTTCGGCCGGGAATTCGGCAGTTGGGGCGAGGCGCGCGCGGGGCTGGTGCGCGGCGAGGGCACCCAGAGCCTGCTGGTCGGCGATCCCAACAGCCCGGGCCTGCCGCTGCGCGAGGATTTCAGCCGCGGCGAATTCTTCCTGCAGGCGAGCCTCGATCGGCTCGACGACGTCTACTTTCCGCGCCGCGGCGAGCTCCTGACGCTGCAATGGAATGCGCCGCGCGAAACGCTCGGCGCCGACGATGATTCGGACCGCGTCTCGGCGGATTTCATGATCGCGCGCTCTTATGGCCGCAATATCGCGATCTTCTCGGCGTCTAGTGGCTCGCACGTGTCGGGCCCGGAGACCGCAGTCCAGGATTTCTATTCGCTGGGCGGCCTGTTCAACCTGTCCGGGCTGTCGCCCGACTCCATCAGCGGCCCGCACTTCGCGATCGCGCGCGCGATCTACTACCGGCACATCGGCAGCGGCGATGATTCCTTCCTGAACGTGCCGATCTACCTCGGTGCTTCTCTTGAACTCGGCAACATCTGGGAAGACCGCGGCGACATCAGCGCCAACAGTGCGCGCGTCAATGGCTCGGCCTTCCTCGGCTTCGACACCTTCCTCGGCCCCGTCTATCTTGCCGCCGGATTCGACGAGGGCGGCGAGCGCAGCTTCTACCTGCTGCTCGGCCGCATCCGCTGACCGCGCCCCGCGGTCAGAATTTCCGGTCGCCGGCGCCTTCGCGATCCGCCCAGCGAAACAGGCGGCGCGTGACGAACAGGTAGACCGGCTTCACGGTCGCCATCCAGACCCGCGACAGCAACGCCGGATGCGCGAGGATTTGTCGTTCGCGCGCGGTCAGCCGCTCCGGACAGTAGGTGCGCTTGTGCTTCAGCAGGTGACGGATGTCCTCGCGCGCCAGCAGGCGGAACAGCCGACCGCGGCGCGGCGACACCAGTGCGAGCTGGAAGTCGACGACTGCCGGCGCGCCAGTCGGCGTCACCAGCCAGTTGGGCTCCTTCGCGAGATCGTTGTGCGCGACGCCGCGCCGGTGGAGCGCGACCAGCAGGCGCCGCGCGAGCCGGTAGTAGTCGGCGTTCCGCGGCTTGCCGGCCTGCATCGGCCGGCCCTCGATCCATTCGCGGGTCAGGCCATCCGGGCCCGCGGCGACGAGTCGCGGCGTGCCGGCGAATCCGTCGAGACGAAGGAGGGCGCGTTCCTCGCGCCGGCAGAGCGCTCGTGCGACGGCGCGCAGCCACCAACGCGCGTCGCGCAGGTCGCGGATCACGAGATCGCGGCCGGCCGCCTCCGTGCGCCAGACCGAACCGAAGAAGTCTGCCTTGAGGCGCTGCAAGTGGGTCAGGGCAACCGGAAGAAGCCCGGCCAGGCGCCGCCGGCGCGCAGGCCCTCGATCAGGATCACGCAGAGCCAGAGGAACAGGAACGACGCCGCGTCCAGGAAAGCGCGGCGGTAGATGTGGGTTGCGACCGCGACCCTCTCGGGCAGCGCGTTTTGCGAAAACGCCGGCCAGAAGGCCGGCACCGCGTCGCGATAGCTGCGCCACGCGGCGTCATGGCTCGTCTGAAATGCAGCGTCCTCGCGGCGCGCCGCGAGCACCACGCCGACGCCGATCGCGACCGGCAGCGCGAAGGTGAGGATCGCCGAGCGCGTCGAGAGCCCGATGCCGAGAGCGGCGACGATGGACCAGGAAAAGAGTGGATGGCGGGCGTAGGCGTAAGGCC
>JANNKZ010000220.1:0-14096 GCA_031396515.1 Gammaproteobacteria bacterium | reverse complement strand
CGCGATGTTGATGATCGCCAGCCAGGACGCCGAGCACCGCAGCGCGCACTACGCCATCTGCACGGGCTTCATGGCCCTGGCTCGCGCCGACAGAGCGCGCGCGCGACTGCGCGCAGCCACCAGCGCGCATCGCGCAGGTCGCGGATCACGAGATCGCGTCCGGCCGCCTCCGTGCGCCAGACCGAACCGAAGAAGTCTGCCTTGAGGCGCTGCAAGCGGGTCAGGGCAGCCGGAAGTAGCCCGGCCAGGCGCCGCCGGCGCGCAGGCCCTCGATCAGGATCACGCAGAGCCAGAGGAACAGGAACGACGCCGCATCCAGGAAAGCGCGGCGGTAGATGTGGGTTGCGACCGCGACCCTCTCGGGCAGCGCATTTTGCGAAAACGCCGGCCAGAAGGCGGGCACCGCATCGCGGTAGCCGCGCCATTCGGCGTCATGGCTCGTCTGAAATGCAGCGTCCTCGCGGCGCGCCGCGAGCACCACGCCGACGCCGATCGCGACCGGCAGCGCCAAGGTGAGTATCGCCGAGCGCGTCGAGAGCCCGATTCCGAGAGCGGCGACGATGGACCAGGAATAAAGCGGATGGCGGGCGCGGGCGTAAGGCCCGTCGACGACGAGCTCCTGCCCCTTGCGGCCGGCGATGAAGAGCGTGGTCCAGAGTCGGCCGAGCACAGCGGCCGAAACCAGCATGAATCCGAGCGCCTGCGCGACGAGCGCTGGGGTACCCTCGAGCGCGCGGCCGTCGCTTGCCGCGACGGCCGCGAGCGCCAGCAGGTAGATCGCAAGCGCCAGCCGGACCCGCGGGCGGCTGTCGGTCGTGCCCATGGTGCATTGTAAGATAGCGGTGGCATGAACTTCGCTGCGACCGCAAACGGATCGGGAATTAAATCATGAGCCGCATGACCACGATGCCGAAGTCGACTGACACCCTGCCGGGACGCAGCGTGCCGCTACCGGTGCCGGAGCGCCATTTCGTCAACGGCAACCGCCTGTTGCCGCCGTTCCCGGCCGGCTTCGAGATCGCAACCTTCGGCATGGGCTGCTTCTGGGGCGCGGAGCGCCTGTTCTGGGAGCAGCCCGGCGTCTATTCGACTGTCGCGGGCTATGCGGGCGGCGCGACGCCGAACCCGACCTACCCGGAAGTCTGCAGCGGATTGACCGGGCACACCGAAGTCGTGCAGGTCGTCTTCGACCCGAAGCGCGTCAGCTATGCGCAGCTCTTGCGCCAGTTCTGGGAATCGCACGATCCGACGCAGGGGATGCGCCAGGGCGGCGACGTCGGCACCCAGTACCGATCGGCAATCTATGCGGCGGATGAGTGCCAGCTCGAGCAGGCACGCCGTTCGCTGGCCGCGTACCAGGGCGCGCTCGACGCGGCGAGCCACGGCAGCACGATCACGACGGAAATCGCGCCGGCCCCCGCGTTCTTCTACGCGGAGGAATATCACCAGCAGTACCTCGCGAAGAACCCGGACGGCTACTGCGGAATCGGCGGCGTCGGTATCGCCTGCCCGGCAGGGCTCGGCGTCTCGGAACGCGCTGCCGGCTGAGCGCTGACGACGTCGGCGAGCGGGGCGGCCACACCCTGGGACTTCGCGGTCGCGGCCGACTGTTGCGCGCCCTTCAGGAAAGGATTCGGCACACGCGCGCCGCCCTGCGCCTGGCGCGCAGCGAGCAGGCCGCCCAAGTACTGGTAGACCGGCGTCGGAAACAGCGCCTGGGTGACGATGCCCGCGAATTCACGCGGGTCCACCCCGGCGCCATGCACGACCTGCATCGATTCCCGCAGGCTCTCGACCACCGCTGCCATCAGGAAATTGCCGGCTGACTTCACCACATTCGCGGCCGCCGGCTGCTCGGAGATGTGCTGCACGCGGCCGATCACCTCGAGCACCGGGCGGATTCGCTCGACCGTCGCGCGCGGACCACCGGCGACGACCAGCAGGCGCCCGGCGGCGGCGGCATCCGGCGGGCCGAAGAGCGGCGCCGACACGTAGGCTTGGCCGGCGGCTTCGTGGGCAGCCTGGAGCTTGCGCGCGAGGCCGTCGCTGATCGTGCTGAGGCAGGCGTGGATGAGGCCGGGCATGCCGCCGGTGATCAGGCGGTTGCCGTCGAACATCACCGACTCGACCGCGGCATCGTCAGAGAGGATCGACAGCACGAGTTCCGCCTGGCAGGCCTCGGCGGCGCTGCCGACTGCGGCCGCGTATTCGCGCGGCAACACGTCGGAGCGTCCGGGCGTGCGGTTCCAGGCGAGGATCTCATGTCCCGCGCGCGCGATGCGCCGCGCGATGGGCTGGCCCATCGTACCGAGGCCGATCACCCCGATTTTCAAGCCCGTTCCCCCTGTGGCGGCGGACTCAGCGTGGTTCTTCGCCCGGCTCCGGATCAGCCATCGGGTAGGTGCGCGCGTCGGCCGGAGGTTCAGTCTTCACTTCCGTCGCCGGCGGCGCCTCGGTCGTGCGTGCATCCGCGCCCGCCGTGATGCGCGTAATCTCCGCGACCAGTTCGCCCGCGGGCGGTGGCGGTGCCGCCTTGCTCGCGAGGATCGTCGCCGCGCTGTCCTCGCCGTCGTAGAAGCTGCGATTGCCCTTCCGGCTGATGAAGATGCCGTTGCCCTCGAGCGAGACGCCCGCGAACAGCCCTTTCGACCGCGAATAGGCATAGACCTCGGAATCGAACGTCAGGCTGGTCGATGCCATGGCCGTGCGGCCGACCGGGCCGGCCGCGGCCGAGGCATCGGCGCCGAGCGTCAGCTTGCCATCGGTGATGCCCTCGACGCTTTGGCGGGTGGTCAGCACGAGCACGATGTCGGCGACCTGGCCTCCTGCCTGGAAGCCCCAGCTGCCGCCGCCCGAGTTCACGAACACGGGATTGCTCCATTGCCGTTCGGCATTCCGCACCAGCAGCACGCCGCTGCCGAAGCGCGCGCCGAAAATGAAGCCGACTTTCACGTTCGCGGGCAGGATCACGATGCCCTCCGCGCGGGAAAGGAGCAGGTCGGGAATCTGCAGGTCAGGCATGGATTGCATTTCGCGAAGCACGACCATCGCGTTCTCAATCGTGGCTTCCTCGCGCGTCACCGCCGCGGCCGGCGCGACCAAGGCGACGGCGAGTGCTGCCAACACGATCATCCGGGCAAATTTCATGTCAGGTTTCCTGTTCTGGCCCGACCGAAGAGACCGCACCGTGCGTGACAGGTTCCCGGTGAAGTGGGCTGGGCTTCAAAGTGTAGCCGTTGTGCGACGGTTCATCGGGCCAATCGACAGCGCGACGCCGTTTCATCAAACTGGGATCGTCATGATGCGCCGAATCCTCGTGGCGGTCACGCTGCTCCTGCTGCTGCCGACGGCAGCGCGCGCGGAGTGGCACCAGCGCGAAGCCGCAGTCATGGGTACGCGCATCTCGGCAGAGCTCTGGCACGAGGACAGAGCGGCGGGCGAAGCCGCGCTCGACGCCGTATTCGCCGAGATGCACCGCATCGACCGGCTGATGTCGCATTACAAGCCGGACAGCCAACTCTCGCGGATCAACCGGGACGCCGCGGCGGGGCCGGTTGCCGTGGACCGTGAACTCGCGCTCCTGATCGCGAAGTCGCTCGAGTTCTCGGAAATGTCCGGCGGCGCCTTCGACATCACCTACGCGAGCGTCGGCTACCTGTACGACTACCGCGAGAAGCGTCACCCGACCGACGCCGAGATCCAGGTCGCGCTGCCGGCGGTGAACTGGCGCCACGTGGCCGTCGACCCGGACGCGTCGACCGTGCGGTTCCTCGCGCCGCGCGTCCGGATCGACCTCGGCGGTATCGCCAAAGGCTATGCCGTCGACCGTTCAATTGCGCGGCTCGCGGCACGCGGCCTCCCCCACGCGCGCGTCACCGCGGGCGGCGACAGCCGGCTGCTCGGCGACCGCCGCGGCCGACCCTGGATGGTCGGCATCCGCCACCCGGACGACGCCGGCCGGGTCGTGCTGCGCCTGCCGCTCGAGGACACCGCGATCTCGACTTCGGGCGACTACGAGCGCTTCTTCGACGAGGACGGCGTGCGCTATCACCACATCATCGATCCCGCGACCGGCAAGAGTCCGCATGCGGTCCGCAGCGTCACTGTCATCGGCCCCGACGCGACGCTGACCGAGGGCCTGACCAAGAGCCTCTTCATCCTCGGGCCCGAGCGCGGCATCGCGCTCATCGACGGGCGCGAGGACGTCGACGCGGTGATCATCGCGAGCGACGGGAAGGTCTGGTACTCGAAGGGACTGGCGCCGCCGGCGGCGGCGGGGACCACCGGCGGCTAGAACCAGCCCGACACGAACAGGCGGATGACGCTCGCGTTGAAGCTGTAGAGCGGCTCGGTGCCCGGCGCGAAGCCGGTCACCCGCAGGTCGCGGAAGTCGTCGTAGTCGAACAGGATGTAGTCGTACTTGAGGTTCACCGACGCCTTGCCGAGGAACTCGAACCGCGACGGCTTGAACTCCCAGGCCACGCCGAAGCCGAGTGTCTGGCTCTGCATCGACGCGAGTTCCTTGTCGCGCGCCAGGAAATTCTGGAAATCCTCGCGCGGAAACAGGTCGGAGTAGAAATCCGCCGCGTTCTGGCTGTAGAACCGGTAGTGCACGTCCACCGTCAGGTCGTCGCGCACCGGATGCGTGTAGCCGACCTCGGCGGTTACCGAATCGATATCCCAGGTGTCGTTGTAGTAGCGCACGTCGCCCTGAAGCGCCGCGCGGTACGGCAGGTACCAGCGGCCGCGCACCGCGAAGGCATTGCCGGTGCGCGTGCGCGGATAGCGCTCGAACTCGTAGTCGTAGCCCTGCGCCGCGTCCGGGTCCACGAACCGCACCTGGCGGTACGGATTGTTCAAGAATCCTTCCTCGGTCACCGTCTCAAACGAGAAGCCGAGGATCAGGCGCTTGGTCGCGATCTGCGACACGTCGATGCCGTAGATGCGCCGGTCGATCTCGTCGCGGAACACCGGGTCGTCGCGGCGCGTGACGTCGTCCCAGCCGCGGCTGAAGGCGAGCGTGACGGTCGTCAGGTCGCCGAACATGTCCTGGCTGATCGAGAAGTTCGCGGTGTCGGCGTCGTAGTCGTTCTCGCTCGAGTTGCTGAACGCGGCGGCGTAGGTGACCTTGCCGCGCAGGTACTCGAAGCCGACGCCGACCTGCGTGCGCTCCTCGTCGTAGGGACTCGCCGTCGTGACGACGTCGATCGAGGCCGACGAGACCATGTCCATGTAATAGCTGGCGCTGACCGCGTACTTCTCGGCGAACTTCTTGCGCACGAGCAGCGACGGGCCGTCGATGGTGACGCCGCCGCCGTCGTAATAGTGGTACATCAGGTCGGCGCGGTCGTCCGGCAGCACGCCGGCCTGCGCCGCCGCGGGCAGGAGCAGGGCGAGCGCGGCTGCGCGGATCAGTTGCATCCGCAGCCGCCGCCGGTCGCGCCCGAGGCGCCGCGCGCGCCTTCGCGCGCCTCGTAGACGTGGCGCATGTACGAAGAAGAAACCGGGTCGCGGTCCCAGGCCATGATCGGGTCGGCCAGGTCTTCGCGCTCGTAGGGGCTTCACCCAGGGCTCGACGCCCGAGCAGCCGGTGGCGGCGGCGAACGCGAGCAGTGCGGCGGCGATGCGCGCGCGGGTCACGGCTTCTCCCGGACCATCGCGCGGATCTGTTCGATGTACTTGGCCTCGTCGCCCGGCTTGTAGGCCATGTGCTGCCAGCGCAGCCGGCCCTGCCGGTCCACGATCACGGTGGTCGGCATTGCCTTGACGCCGTAGCTGCCGCTGACCGCGTTCTGCGGGTCGAACAGGATCGGGAAGGTCACCGGGCGCATGCCGAGGAAGCGTTCGGCGTCGGCCTTCTCGCTCTCGACGTTGATGCCGACCATAGTGAAGCCCATCGGCTTGTACTTGCGGTACATCTCGTCGAGCGCCGGGAATTCCTGGCGGCACGGCCCGCACCAGCTCGCCCAGAAATTGATCATGACGACCTGGCCGCGCAGTTCCGCGAGCGTAATCTCGCCGCCCGCGCGGTTTGCGAGCTTGAAGTCGGGCGCTGCCGGCGCCGCGCCGGTCGCGCCGGACAGTGACACGCAGGCGAGCAGGGCGAGCAGGGCGGTGGCGGGTAGCTTGCGAATGGCGGTCAACTCTCCTCCTCAGAAGAACGCCGTCAGCGACAGCGTCGCTTCGAAATTGTGGCTGGTCTTGTTGCTGCCCAGCACGTCGATTTCCATCACGTGATCGCGCATGTCGAGATGCACCGCCAGCCAGTCCTTGATCAGGACGCGTGCTCCGGCACCCCCCGTCAGCGTGAACCGGTCGCCGCCGGCGAATCGCGTGCCGCCGGCCCCGAGCGTCAGGTACACGGCGCTGTTGAGCGCGCGCCGTCCCCCGAGGAATATCTCGCCCGGTAGCGCATTCCAGCCGAATCCGAGGCTGTAGTAAGTGAATTGCCTCTCACTGTCGGTCAATAAGGGGGCCCCGCCCGACAGTCGCTCGAAGCTGGAGAGGCCGGCGTCGCTGGTGCCGAAGATGCCCTCTGCGAAGAAGTCCTCGTTGATGTGGTAGGCAATACGCGCACCGAACACCGGATTGACCTCGAAATCCTCCACCGACAGGGAGCCGATGTAGACGCCGGCCTCCCAGTTCTCGGTGTCGATCTTCGCGGGCTTGATCTCCCGCCGCTGCACCTGCGGGTCGATAACCACCGGCGTCTCGCCGCTCGGCGGGTCGCCGACCGGTTCGACGGATTGCGGCTCCTCGTCGTTGCGCCACGGCAGCGACGAACAGCCGGCCAGCGCCAGGAGCGCGCTCAGAAGAAGAAAGCGAATCCGATTTTCCATTCGACGACTTCCTCGTTTTCGTCGCGGTCCGTGAAGACCACGTACTCTTTATATTCGGCGCGGATGATGAAGCGCCGAGCCAGGTACGCACGCACGCCGGCACCGACATAAGCGAGTTGGTCGGTGCGCGAAGGCGTCTGTACCAGGGTCCCCTTGGGTTCGATGCGGATGAAACCGGTGCCGAGCGAGACGAACGGCTGGACACGCCAGTCGGGCCGCGGCACGAGCGTGACGCCAAGCGAAGCGATCTGGCCGTCCGAAAAGCTGCCGAGCACGTGCGACAATGCGAGCTCGCCAGACAGGTGCGCATTGAACGCGTACGCGCCGTAGGCCGTCACGATGTTCGAGCCGCCAAAGTCGCCGAGCAGCAGGCCGACCTCGCGACGGTGGGCGCCGAAATCCTCGCGCGCCGGGTCGTCAATCTGCATGCGTGCGCCGGCCGGCACCAGCGTTTGTGCCATCTGGTCGCGGTGCACCCAGCCCTCGCGGCCGTCGCCGTCGATGACCTGGAACCAGTCGGTGCGGCGCTTCAGCACGCGCACGGTCGCGCCGCGCTCGACTACTTGCACGATCGGAAAGCCGCGCCCGGGGCCGGTGCGCAGCTCGAGGTACGGATCGACGACCGTGACTTCGAGCCCCTCGGCACGCGCCGTGGCGATCCCCGCCAGGAAGACCAGCAGGGCGCAGGCGATGAGCCGCGCCATCGAATCAGTTAACCGGGGCCATGAAGGGATCGTTGTAATACTGCCCACCGATGTCCAGCCACTCGGCGATCAGCCGCAATTCCGACGGTGTCAGCCAGCCGGCGTGCGTGCCGCCCGCATCGAAACGGCTGAAGAACGCCGCCGATGCATTCGCGCCCGCGCCGCTCATCGAGGGAGCGACCGGCACGGGCCCCGGCACGTCCTGCAGCGCACCCATGTTAACTTCCTGCGCGTTGTCCGTGAACAGGAGTTCGCGGTAGGAGATCAGGTGATCGGCTTCGTCGGGCGACGCGCCGCCCGAGAGATCGAGCTGAGCGGCCGGCACGCGCACCGCGCCCGCGGCGTCCGCCGGGCTATGGCAGCCGATACAGGTGTTGTCCGCGATCACGGCACCGCCGCCATCGAGCACGAGACGCGGCGTCGTCCACAGGTCCTGCAGGTGATTGGGATAGTGGATCGTGATGCGGCAGAGCGCGGACCAGGACGACTGGCAGGCGGCGCTGGTC
This sequence comes from Gammaproteobacteria bacterium, assembly GCA_031396515.1. GTDB lineage: Bacteria > Pseudomonadota > Gammaproteobacteria > Steroidobacterales > Steroidobacteraceae > SCUD01. The sequence goes on along the minus strand of JANNKZ010000220.1, from coordinate 6,047 downwards.
GGCGCCGGCGTGGTCAGCTGGTTGTAGCGATAGCTGAACGCGGCGTCCGCGGGGCGGCCCGCGGCGACCGGATCGGTCCAGACGTCGTCGTAGAAGACGTCCACCGCAGGGCGCAGCGCCGCGCAGTCGGTCTGGCAGCTGATGCGCGCGCGCGTCTCGGCCATCGTCTCGCCCTGGTTGGCGAACAACGCCGGATTCGAGTTCGGGAACGGCAGCCCGGTAGTCGGCGCGCCGGCATTGATCGTGGCGAACAGATCGCGGCGGCCGTGCGAGATGGCCGGCAGCGCCGTCTGCAGGCCTGCGGGCACGTGGCAGCCATTGCAGTTCAGCACTTCGCCCGCGCGCACCTGCATCCAGTTGTCGTGCCGCGGCGAGATGCGCCGGCCGTTGGCGTCGAGGACGTCGATCGCGAACGGTACGCCGGCCGGGATCTTGATCTGGATCGAGCCGTCCGGCTCGACCGGCGCGTAACCAAGGATCTCGCGCATGAAGCTCGCGACGCCAAACGCGGTCGCGCGGAAATCGCGCACCTCGATGTCCGGCAGGCCGACCGCCTTTTCGATGCGCACGAAACGTGCCGGGCGCCCGGCCGCGGTCGTTTGCGCCGGGTCCGCAAGCGTGGCGATGCCGCCGACGGCCGTGTCGACGCCGTCGAAGTCGTAGACGCTCCTGATGTTCAGGATGCCGACGTTCTCGGCGGCGAGCACCGGGTCGTAGTCCACGCCCGGCACCGCATCGAGAATCACTGCGGGCAGCGGCTCGCGCGGCGCCAGCGAGATCACGTCCGCGTAGCGGATGCCCTCGGTCGGCTGCAGGATCGGCCGCTGGGTCTCGTCGCGGGGATCGTAGAGCCATACACCATATAAAGGTGGCGCCGGCGCGAGGTCCGGGTCCGCCAGGTTCTGGGCGGTGCAGGGCAGGGTGCGGCCCTGGTTGTCGTTGAGCCGGCATAGGGTCCAGCTCACCAGCAGCCGGCCGGTCCCGTCGCGCAACGGGAACACCGAACCGTAGCGTCCGCCGGGCGAGAGGCCCGGATCGGTGCGCACGTCATTGATGGAGAGCCGCTCCTGCGCCGGACCCGGGAGACCCGCGTTCGGCAGCGTCGCCTGGCCGATCTCGACGAATGCCGCCGTGTCGATCGCGACCGGGTCGCCGCCCTTCTCGGTGCCGCTGAACGGGCGGAGCAGCGCGACGATGCGGCCGTCCTCCGCCGGTCGCGGCGCGAGGAACTGGACCTCGCCGGTGCCGGTGCCGGTTGCGTGGCTGTTCGCTCCGTACAGCAGCTCGAGCCCGCTGCCGTCCGGGTTGACCGTATATAGATGTATCGAGCTGCCGCTCGCATTTTCCCAGCGGCTGAAGACGATGCGTCCGTCGTCGAGCACCGCGGGATCGAGGTCGTGGCTCTGGTTGAACGAGATCTGTCGGATGCCGGTGCCGTCCGCGCTCATCACGTGCAGCACGAACGCGTGTTCGTTCCGGTCCTCGTCCTGGGCGGCGAACTGCGGCTTGCCTTCGTCGATCAGCACCGCCTTGGACTGGCGCTGGCGCGTCGACGAGAAAACGATGCGGCCGTCGGGCAGGTAGTGCGGCGCGACGTCGTGGCCTTCCTCGGCGACCAGGTCGGAGGCGATGACGCGGCGCAGGATGTCGGTGGTGCGGTCGTATTCCCAGATGTTCCAGGTCGGCTGTTCGCTGTCCATCGCGCCGGGGATCAGCGGCATGCGCATCGCGAAGACGATCCGGTTGCCGTCGTAGGAACCGTCAAGGTCGCGCACGTTCCACAGGCCGCCGGTGACGGCAAACGTGATGTTCTGCTCCGGCGAATCCGGCGCGGCGCGGTCGCGCAGCCACACGTCGGAGCCCGCGAGGAAGGTTTCGAGCTCGCGCACGTCATCCGGATCGTCGTCCGGGTCGAGCGGCAGCGTCGCCTTGATGTACGCGACTGGAATGTCGAGCACGACCGGATCCGGCGACTGTCCGCCGCCGATGTTGACGTCGCCGTCATGGCCGGTGGCGCAGCCGGCCAGCGCGGCCACGGCAAGTGACAGAATCCATGATTGCGGAATCGTGACTCTCATCTCAATTCACTCCGGATCCGGCGGGTGTTTGTACACGACAGAATGCAGTTGGCCACTTGCATCACAGTCACCTAAACCCGCCTGAGTTTCCTTACATACAAGGCATTTGCGCGTCAAACCGTCACTCCGGGATCGAGACTAACCCGGTCGGATCGGCTCGTGAATGTCGCCGTTCAGAGACATTACCCGGCCGGGTACCCGCCGATATATTCGCCCGCAGCCCGAAATACCGCGAGCGAGTGGAGCACGAAATGCGCTGGTCGCCTAGTTGCATCGGTTCGATCGTGAAGCGCGTCACCGCCGTGGCGGCGGCCGCCGCCGTCGCGTTCGCAGCGCAGGCCGGCCCGCGCGAGCAGGCGAAGCGCATGCACGATCGCATCGCCGGCGTGCCGCCGAGCGAGACGGTGCTCGACGCGATGGCAAACGAGATCACGGCCGGGCGCACGCAGCAGGCCGCGCTGATGGCGATGGACCATCCGGCGTTCTATGCGGTGACGATCAAGAACTTCGTCACGCCCTGGACCAACCGTGACCAGACCGTGTTCGCACCGATGAACGACTACACGGCGACTGTCATCGGCATGGTGCGCGACGACGTGCCATTCAACGAACTGCTGTCCGCCGACATCCTCTACGTCGGCAACTCAGGGCTAGGGCTGCCGGCCGCGGCCGCGACCGGCAACACGCACTACGAGCAGCTCGAAGCGGGCGGTTTCGACTTGCGCACGGCGCTGCAGCGCACGACCCAGTCGGGCGTCTACGGCACGCCGCCCGCGGCGACCGCCGGCATCGTCACGACGCGCGCGGCCGCGCAGGCGTTCTTCGTCGCCGGCACCAACCGCGCGATGTTCCGCTTCACGCTGCTGAACCACATGTGCCGCGACCTGGAGGAAATCCAGGACACCTCGCGGCCGCCGGACCGCATCCGCCAGGACGTCAGCCGGAGCCCGGGCGGCGACGCGCGCCTGTTTCTGAACAACTGCGTCGGTTGCCACTCGGGCATGGACCCGATGGCCCAGGCCTACGCGTACTACACCTTCGACGAGACCCAGGGCCGCCTGGTCTACACCGGCGGCACCGTGCAACCGAAGTACTTCAACAACGATTCGACATTCGCATTCGGTTTCCGCACGCCGGACGACCAGTGGGAGAACCGCTGGCGCCGCGGCCAGAACGCGCTGCTCGGCTTTGACGGCAGCTTGCCGGGTTCCGGCGCCGGTGCGAAATCGCTCGGCCAGGAATTCGGCGCGAGCGACGCGTTCGCGACCTGCCAGGTCGAGAAAGTCTTCCGCAATGTCTGCCTGCGCACGCCGAACGACTCGGCGGACCGCAACCGCATCCAGACGATGACGAACTCTTTCCGCGCGAGCGGTTACCGGCTGAAGCAGGCTTTCGCCGATGCCGCCGCCTACTGCATGGGCGACTGAGGGCAGCCGAATGAATCGCAGCACGAATTCCCGGATGCGACTTCTCTCGGCGCTGTCGCCGGTGCTGTTCGCGCTCGCCATCGCGGGCTGCGGAGGCGGCGCCTCGACCACCGAAAATCCCGTCACGCAGCCGCCGCCGCCGGCGGGCTACAGCGGCCCGCCGCCGGCGAGCCAGGACGTGCAGGCATTCAAGCTGAATGTCTGGGACAACCTCATGGCCGGCAATCGCTGCGGCCAGTGCCACGGCACGGGCGGCCAGGTGCCGAGCTTCGTGCGCAACGACGACATCAACCTCGCCTACGAGGCCGCAAACGGCGTCGTCGACCTGTCGAACCCGGGCGGTTCGATGATGGTCACCAAGGTGGGCGGCGGTCACAACTGCTGGCTCGCCAACGATTCCGCCTGCGGCGACCAGCTGACGGTCTGGATCCGCAACTGGGCCGGGCAGACGCTCGGTGGCACGCGCGGCATCGACCTGCAACCGCCGGTCATCCGCGAAGTGGGCGCGAGCAAGTCTTTCCCGACGAGTTCGGCGCTATTCGCCTCGACCGTCTACCCGGTGCTGACGCAGTACTGTTCGCGCTGCCATTCGTCGTCCGCGACCATCCCGCAATCGCCGTTCTTTGCCGAAGGCGACGTCGACGTCGCTTACGCGGCGGTGCGCGCCAAGATCAACCTCGACACGCCGGCGCAGTCGCGCCTGGTCGTGCGCCTGCGCGACGAATTCCACAACTGCTGGACGGATTGCACCACCAGCGCCGGCGTCATGCAGGCGGCAATCCAGAACTTCGCGAATGCCGTGCCGGTCACGCAGGTGGACCCGAACCTGGTGCTGTCGAAGGCGCTCACGCTCTATGACGGCACGGTCGCGAGCGGCGGCAACCGCTACGACAACGCGGTCATCGCGCTGTACGAATTCAAGACCGGCACCGGCACCGTCGCCTACGACACCTCGGGCGTCGAGCCGGCACTCAACCTGACGCTGTCCGGCGCCACGACCTGGGTCGGCGGCTGGGGCATCGACCTGCGCGGCGGCAAGGCGCAGGGCACGACCGCGGCGTCGCGCAAGCTCCACGACCTGATCCGCGCGACCGGCGAATACACGATCGAGGCCTGGGTGGCGCCCGCGAACGTGGTGCAGGAAGAGGCGCACATCGTCGGCTACTCGGGCGGCACGATGGTGAGGAACTTCACCCTCGGCCAGACCATGTACAACTACGACTTTTTCAACCGCAGCACGACCACGAGCGGCAACGGCGACCCGGCCCTGTCGACGCCCGCGGCGAACGAGGTTCTGCAGGCCACGCTGCAGCACGTTGCCGCGACCTACAGCGCGGTGGACGGCCGGCGCATCTACGTCAACGGCGAGCTGGTCGCGGGCCCGGACCCGCAGGGCGCCGGCCTGCTGACCGACTGGAACGACACCTTCGCCTTCGTGATCGGCAACGAGGTGTCGAACAACCGCATCTGGCAGGGCGTCGTCCGCCTCGCCGCGGTCCACAACCGCGCGCTGTCGCAGGCGCAGATCCAGCAGAACTTCGATGCCGGCGTCGGCGAGCGCTTTTACCTGCTGTTCTCGGTCGCGCACCTGATCAACGTGCCCCAGAGCTACGTGATGTTCGAGGGCAGCCAGTTCGACAGCTATTCGTACCTGTTCAACGAGCCGGTCTTCATCAGCCTCGACGACACCTTGGATCCGGACCAGATCCGCATCCAGGGCCTGCGCATCGGCATCAACGGCGCGGAGGCGCGCGTCGGCCAGGCCTATGCGCCGCTCGACCGCACCGTCACGGCCGCGGGCTACGAGCCGGAAACCGGCTTCGATCTCGCCGACATCGGCACGGTGGTCGCGCTCGACAAGGGCCCGGCCGCGGACGAGTTCTTCCTCAGCTTCGAGCTGATCGGCACGAATTCGCATCTGTTCAACGAACCGGCGCCGTCGCCGCTGCCGCCGCCGCCGGACGGCGACCCGTCGTCGGAGATCGGCCTGCGCACGTTCCAGGAGCTCTCGGCGTCGATGTCGGAGATGACGGGCGTGCCCGAGACGCATCCGCTGGTCGTCGAAACCTACACGCGCGTGCGCGAGCAGTTGCCGACCGTCGAAAACATCGAGGGCTTCCTGTCCTCGCACCAGGTCGGCGCGGCCCAGCTTGCGATCGAGTACTGCAATGCGCTGGTGGACGACGGCGGCCTGCGCGCGAGCTACTTCCCGGGCTTCAATTTCGCGACGCCCGCAGCCCAGGCCTTCGACACGGCCGGCGAGCGCACACTGGTCACCGGACCGCTGGTTACCCGCGCGGTCGGCACGGCCATCGCAACCCAGCCGACGTCGGCCGAGATCACGGCCGAGGTGGACGCTTTGATCGGCCGGCTCGCCGCCTGCGGCGCAGGCTGCGCGGCGGATCGCACGGAGATAATCGTCAAGTCCGCCTGCTCGGCGGTCGTCGGCAGCGCCAGCACGCTGCTGCAATGAGGTGATGGCAACGATGCGCAGAAAATCCCGTCGCGGCCCGCTTCACCCCGACGCGCCGCTGTACCAGAA
>JANNKZ010000198.1:0-12311 GCA_031396515.1 Gammaproteobacteria bacterium | reverse complement strand
CCGCTGATCGACTACTACGCGAAGAAGGGCTTGCTGCGGCGCATCGATGCGGATGGTTCGCTCGATGCGGTTTCCGCCCGTCTGGAAGCCGTGCTGCAAAAAAGGTGACGCAAACCTTTTCCGGAAAAAGGTGTCCGTCACCTTTTACCGGAAAAGGTTTGCGTCACCTTTTTTTAGAGTGCTGCCAGGAGAGGTTCGCCGATCACGGTGCGCCGCCAGCCGGTCAGGACCGGCAGTTCGCGCGCGCCGCGGACGAGCGCTGCGAGTTCACGTCGCGTCGCCAGCACTTCCGGCTGGATGCCGAGCTCCGCGGCAATGCCCTGCAGCTTTTCCTGCAGGTTCTTGAGCTGGCGCACTTCCGCAGGCCCCGGCCGGCCGGATTCCGTCTCCGTGCGCGCGGTCAGTTCATCGTTCTCCGGCGCGTTGATCAGCGCAATGAGATCACCGCCCGCGCGCGAGACCGTGCCGCGCGGCACGCTCTCGATGTGGGCGAGTTCGTCGCGACCCTGCGGTCGCCGCTGCGCGAGCTCGTGGATCGCCGCGTCCGGCAGTATCCAGCCGCGCGGCAGGTCGCGGTCGATGGCGCGCGCTTCGCGCCAGGCGGCGAGCCGCTGCGCCGCGCGGAAGGCCGCCGCATCCAGCCGCTCGAGTCCCTTGAGCCGCTTCCACGCATCGGCGGGCTCGACGCGGTACAGCGACACGTCGTCGAGTTCCGCCGCTTCCTCGGCCATCCAGTCGCGGCGCCCGGCGGCCTCGAGCCGGCGTTCGAGTTCCTCGGCGAGCGCCGGCAGGTAGCGCACGTCGTCGGCGGCGTAGGCGAGCTGTTCGGCCGAGAGCGGTCGCCGGGCCCAGTCCGTGCGCGCGTGGCCTTTCGCGAGCGCGACGCCGAGGAGTTGCTGCACCAGGTCGGCATAGCCGATCTGCGCAGAAAAGCCGAGGAGAGCCGCCGCCTGCTGCGTGTCGAAGACCGGGCCGAGCGGGCCGCCGGTGAGCGGCAGCAACGCCTCGATGTCCTGGCGCGCCGCGTGGATCAGCTTGGTGCGCCCGCGATCGGCGAGCGAAGCCGAGAGCGCGCCGCCGTCCGGAATCGCGAGCACGTCCACCAGCGCCACGTCGTCTGCCGTCGCCACCTGCACGAGGCAGAGCAGCGGGAAGTAGGTCCGCTCACGCACGAATTCGGTGTCGAGCGCGAGCGGCGCGCCCGGGGGCCACGCCGCGACACGCGCCTTGAGCGCTGCTGCGTCCTCGATGGGTGTTTCGCGTGAGGTCATCGGCACCTTATTATGCGGATGCCGCCGCCGCGGCCCAAGGCAGCATGCGCTATTTGCTCAGTTCACTGGTCCAGATCGCCCTGCTGCGCAAGGATCCCAGTGTCCTGCCGGCATCGGTGGTCCTCCTGGTGCTGACGGGCATCGCGTTCACGGCCGCGAGCGCGCTCCAGGCCTTCAGCCTGCACGGCAACGACCGGCTCCTCGGCCGGACTGCCTTCGACCTCGCCCTCACCGTCGGGCTCATATGGCTGCTGCTGACGCTCACGCGCCACGGCAACCGGTTCCGCCAGACGCTGAGTGCCGTGTTCGGCACGACCGTCCTGATGACGCCGTTCGCCGTGGGGCTGCTCGTCATCCAGGCGCCGCAGGCGACGGCGTACGCGATCAAGTACCTGGCATGGACCGGTTCGGTCATCGTGTTTGTCTGGTACATCCTGATCATCGCGCACATCCTGCGCAGCGCCATCCAGATCGGCTTCGTCACCAGCCTGGCCGTGGCGCTGACCTGGCTGGTGGTCGGCGATGCCATGGTCAAGTGGCTGTTTCCGCCGGCCCCCGCCTGATGCACGTCCACGTCATCGGCATCTGCGGCACGTTCATGGGCGGCATCGCGGCGCTTGCGCGCGCCGCGGGCCATCGCGTGACCGGCTCGGATGCGAACGTCTATCCGCCGATGAGCACGCAGCTCGAGTCGCAGGGCATCGCGTTGATCGAGGGCTTCGATCCGGGCCAGCTCGATCTGAAACCCGACGTCGTTGTCGTCGGCAACGTCATGAGCCGCGGCAATGCACTGATCGAGCGGCTGCTCGACAGCGGCATTCCGTTCACCTCCGGGCCGCAGTGGCTCGCAGAGAATTTCCTGCGCGGGCGCGAGGTGTTCGCGGTCGCAGGCACGCATGGCAAGACCACGACGTCCTGCATGCTCGCCTGGATCCTCGAGCGCGCGGGACGCGACCCCGGTTTCCTGATCGGCGGCATCCCGTCGAACTTCGGCGTGTCGGCACGCGCGGGCGACGGCACGGCCTTTGTGATCGAGGCCGACGAGTACGACACCGCCTTCTTCGACAAGCGTGCGAAGTTCGTGCACTACCGGCCGCGCCACCTGCTGATGACGAACCTGGAGTTCGACCACGCCGACATCTACCCGGATCTCGCGGCCATCCAGAAGCAGTTCCATCACCTGCTGCGGACCGTGCCCGGCCGGGGGCGCGTCACCTGGAATGCGGCGGACGCCCATCTCGCCGCGGCGCTTGCGATGGGTTGCTGGACGCCGCTCACCGGGTTTTCGCGCGAACCGCGCGAGGGCGCCGAGTGGAGCGTGCGGCTGACCGCCACCGACGGCTCCGCATTCGAGGTGCTGCGCGCCGGCAAGGCTGTCGCCGCGCTGCGCTGGCCGCTGATCGGCATGCACAACGTCGAGAACGGGCTCGCCGCGATTGCCTGCGCAGCCGGCGCGGGCGTCCTGCCCTCCGCTGCGGCAGCGGCACTCGGCGAGTTCGCGGGCGTCCGCCGGCGCATGGAATTGCGCGGCGAGGTTGGCCGCATTCGTGTCTACGACGACTTCGCGCACCATCCGACCGCAATCGCATTCACCGTGGACGGCCTGCGGCGAAACGTCGGGCAGGCGCGCATCGTCGCCGTGCTGGAGCCGCGTTCCAACACGATGCGCCTCGGCGTGCATCGCGCGGAACTGCCGAAAGCGCTCGCGGTCGCGGATCGTGTCTGGCTCTACCAGCCCGCGGGACTCGACTGGAAACTCGACAACGTCGCGCAGGAGATCGGCGCGAAGGCGGCGGTCGCGACCGAGTTGCCGGCCTTGGTCGCGGCGCTCGATCGCGAACTCACGGCCGGCGATCACGTCCTGATCATGAGCAACGGCGGATTCGGCGGATTGCACGAGAAGCTCCTGCAGGCGCTGCGGGCGCGGCGGCCGTGAACGTCGAGGTCCGCGAGCTGCCGCTGTTTCCGCTGCACGCGGTGTTGTTTCCGGGCGGCCCGCTGCCGCTCAAGATCTTCGAGCCGCGCTATCTCGACATGGTGAGCCGCTGCCTGCGCGAGCAGAGCGGGTTTGTGGTCGTGCTGGTCAGGGAGGGCGAAGAGTCGGAATCGGCGGTCAGTTTTGCCGCGACCGGCACCGAGGCAATGATCGTGGACTTCGACCGGCTCGAGGGCGGATTGCTCGGCATCAGCTGCATCGGCCGCGAGCGCGTGCGCGTGGTCGAAGCCTGGCGCGAGCCGGACGGCCTCAATCGCGGTCGCGTGCTCGACATGGTGGCGGATCCGATCGTCGCGATGCCCGAGGACCTGGCCTGGCTCGGCGAAGTCGTGCGCCAGGTGATGCCGGAAGCCGGCGATACCTATCGCCACGTCGAGCGGCGCGAGGACGCGGCCTGGATCGGCAACCGCCTCGCGGAGATGCTGCCGCTGTCGCTTGCCGACCAGCAGCTGCTGCTGGAGCTGACCGATCCGCTCGAGCGGCTGGCGGCGCTCGAGCCCTCGGTCAACCGCGACCGGTCGTAAGCGGCTCAGTCCGGAGCCAGCCGAGCCCGCGGCCGGCGAGGATCAACAGCAAGGCCCACGAGGCGACCAGCCAGCCCGTGTAGCCGTCGAGGCTGCCGATCAGGTAGCCGTACTGGGCACCGGCGACCGGATCGGTCGCGTAGGTCGTGGACTTGATCACGCAGATCCAGCCCATGTGCACGCCGATGCCGGCGGCGATCGCCCCGGTGCGCGCGCGCACCAACGCCAGCAGTACGCCGACCAGCGCGAGCGTGACGAAGGAATCCGCGATCGAGAGCGGGTCGGCGAAGCGCGTGAACGCGACGCCGAGGAGCGCAAGCCCACTGTCCCAGCCGACTTCCGCCGCCGGCACGCGCACGCGCGCCAGGAAATGCACCGCCGAATAGAGAATGGCCGTCGCGGCGACCGCGAACGCGATTCCCGATTCGCGCGACACAGCGCGGAACATCAGTCCGCGGAAGAACGTTTCCTCAACGATCGCGACGAGCAACCCGGCGACGAGGCCGGTGGCGATGCCTTCGAGGACGACTGCCGCGGTGAGGTCGGGCAGGAGTGAGCGGATGCCGAGCGCTACGATCGCGATCGACATCGGCAGCATGGTGGCGAGACCGATCGCGAAGCCGACACCCGCCTGGCGCAGGAATTGCGGCCGCGGCAGTCCGTAGCCCCAGTCCTCGCGCGTGCGCAAACCCAGCCGGCGCACAGCGACGACGAGTCCGATCAGCAGCAGGAGCTGCCAGAGCCGGCTCACGACCTTGTGGAATGGCCAGTCCGGCTGAATCGCGTGCGCGAGCTGCCACACCGGCCAGGCGAGGAGCGCGGCCAGCAGGAGCGTGCCAAGGATTGCCGCGAGAAACCAGCCGAGGGCGCGCATCAGGCCTGGGCGGCGGCTGCGAAAGCGCGCCGCGCCGCGGCGATCGTCGCCTCGATTTCCGCGTCGCCATGTGCCGCAGAAGTAAAGCCGGCCTCGAACGCGGAGGGCGCGAGGTAGATGCCACCGTCGAGCATCGCGTGGAAGAAGCGCTGGAAGCGGCCGACGTCGCAGGCCATGACATCCGCGTAGCTTGCGACCCGTGCGGCGGACGTGAAGAAGAGGCCGAACATGCCGCACACATGATTGGTCGTGAAGGGGACGCCCGCATCTCGGGCGGCGCCCTCGAGGCCCTCCATGAGCTGCTTCGTCTTCGCAGCCAGTGCGCCGTGGAAACCGGGGCGGGAAATCGCCTTGAGCGTCGCGAGTCCGGCCACCATCGCGACTGGATTGCCGGACAGCGTGCCGGCCTGGTACACGGACCCGAGCGGCGCGATGTGCTCCATGATGTCGCGGCGCCCGCCGAAAGCGCCGACCGGCATGCCGCCGCCGATGATCTTGCCGAGCGTCGTCAGGTCCGGCCGCACGCCGTAGAACGCCTGCGCGCCGCCGGCGGCGACGCGGAAGCCCGTCATGACCTCGTCGAAGATCAGCACCGCGCCATGGCGCGTGCAGAGATCGCGCAGCGCCTCCAGGAACCCGGCTGCCGGCAGCACGCAGTTCATGTTGCCGGCGACCGGCTCGACGATGACGCAGGCGATCTCGCCGCCGATCGCGGCGAAGCATGCCTCGAGGTCGCGTCGGTCGTTGTAGGCGAGCGTCGTGGTCGACGCCGCGACTGCGGCCGGCACGCCGGCCGAGGTCGGCACGCCGAGCGTCAGCGCGCCGGAGCCCGCCTTGACGAGAAGCGCATCGGAATGGCCGTGATAGCAGCCCTCGAACTTGACGATGCGGTCGCGGCCGGTGAAACCGCGCGCGAGCCGGATCGCGCTCATCGTCGCCTCGGTGCCCGAGCTGACCATGCGCAGGAGCTCAATGCTCGGCACCAGTTCCCGCACCTTGCGCGCGAGCGTGGTCTCGATCACGGTTGGTGCGCCGAACGACAGTCCGTCGGCTGCGCGCTGGATGACCGCCGCGATCACGTCTGGATGCGCATGGCCGAGTATCATCGGGCCCCAGGAGCCGACGTAGTCAATGTACTCGCGGCCTTCCTCGTCGACGATGCGCGCGCCATGGGCGCGCCGGAGGAAGTGGGGCTCGCCGCCGACGCCGCGAAAGGCGCGCACCGGCGAATTGACGCCGCCGGCGATGACGCTCGACGCGTCCTGGAAGAGGGACATGGCCGCTTGGGTCCCGGTCAGTTCCGTGTGACCTTGAAGCCGCGCTTGCGCATCAGCGACGGCAGGCCGCGGTCGCCGACCAGGTGGCCGGTGCCGACCACGATCAGGACATCGTCCGTACCCGTCAGCATTTCCGTGACCTGCTCGGCCCAACGCGCGTTGCGGCCGAAGATCAGCCGCTCGGCGAGGTCGGGGTAGCCTTCGAAGTCCTCGTCCATCAGCTGGTCCATGGCCGCTTCATCGCCGGCGCGCCAGGCGACCAGCAACTTGTCCATGTCGGTCTTGACCTCGGAGACTTCTTCGATTGACTGGATCAGGAACTTACGCTGCTGCTCGATCGGCATGTCGTCGAAGAGGGCGAGCTGTTCGTCCACGGTTTCGAAGGCGCAGATGGGCTTCCGGTCCGTGCCGGCCGCGGTCTCGATGATTTTCTCGACGCCGTGCTCGATGTCGAAGCCATGCTGCTGGAGCGCCATGATGGACAGCATCATGCCGGCGAACCACGGCTCGAATTGCGCCAGCGGCTCAAGCGGCACGCCGGCCCCGGCCGCCGCCGATTTCGTGCGGTCGAGGTCGGGTCCGAGCAGGGCGAAGAGATCGCGGCCCTCGGGATCCATGACGCGCGCGAGCGTGAGCTCCTGAATCTCCTGTTCGCTGACCGCGCCGGAATCGATTTCCATGCAGACCTTCTCGGCGTCTTTCCAGGCCTCGGCCAGCTTGCCGTCGATAGCGAACCCGCCCTGCGGCAGTACGTGCACCGAGCCGTAGATGTAAACGGTGTTCTCACGGCCGCTTATCGACCAGAGTGCGGGCTCCGCGCTCGCGCCGCCGCTGGCGAGGATCGCAGCCGTACCGAGCGTCGCGAGCACGCCCCGAAACGTCCTGTCATTCATCCGTGTTCACCCATTCAATGCCGGTTTCCAGTCCGCCATCCTGGTCCAGCGTGAACCAGCGGTACGCCGGCGGGCGGGTGTCGATCTCGAATGCATCCGCATTCTGCGTGAACTGCATGCAGGTGGAGGGCGTGCTCATCAGGCGGATGTCGCCGCGACGGCCGTCCAGCGGCTGGTGCGTATGACCCCAGGTGAGGCCGCGCACGCGCGGGTGGCGCTCGAGCACCGCGAACAGCGCCGGCGCATTGTCGAGCATCAGTTCGTCGAGCCAGCGGCTGCCGTGCGGCACCGCCTGGTGATGCAGGCAGACGAGCGCGTAAGCGTCGGCATTCTGGGCGAGTATGCGGTCGAGCCGCTCGAGCTGCTGGTCCGCGAGATGGCCGTGATCCTCTCCGGCGACCGTGCTGTCCAGCATCACGAAGAGCCAGGCGTCGTGCCGGTGCGCAAAGCCGTGCACGAATGGCGGGCAGTCGAGGACGCGGCGCATCGCCACGGCCTCGTCGTGATTGCCGGGCAGGCAGTGCACCGGCGCGCCGGCATCCGCGAACAGCGTGCAGAGCTCCGCGTAGCCGCCGGCGTCGTCTTGCACGAGGTCGCCGGTCAGCAGGATGGCGCGCGGATCCGGGTGATGCCGCTCCGCATGCGCGATGCAGCGTGCGAGCGAGGCGCCGGTCGAGAATCCACGGACCAGCGTTCCGGGCTGGCCGGCGAGATGCGTGTCCGTGAATTGCAGCAGATGCACCGCGGCCGGTCAGTATCGGTAATGGTCGGGCTTGAACGGCCCGTTGGCTTCGAGCCCGAGGTACTTCTGCTGCTCGGCCGTCATCACCGTGAGCTTCGCGCCGATCCGGTCCAGGTGCAGCCGCGCGACCTTTTCGTCGAGCGATTTCGGCAGCACGTAAACGCGGTTCTCGTAGCGCTTGCCGTGCGCGAACAATTCGATCTGCGCCAGCACCTGGTTGGTGAAGGAGTTCGACATCACGAACGACGGGTGACCGGTCCCGCAGCCGAGGTTCACCAGCCGGCCCTCGGCCAGCACGATGATGCGCTTGCCGTCGGGGAACACGACGTGGTCTACCTGCGGCTTGATGTTTTCCCAGCGGTACTGCCGAAGCGAAGCGATATCAATCTCGCTGTCGAAGTGGCCGATGTTGCAGACGATCGCCTGGTGCTTCATGCGGCGCATGTGGTCGTGCGCAATGACATTCACATTGCCGGTCGCGGACACGAAGATGTCGGCCTGGTCGCAGGCCTCATCCATCGTCACGACGCGGTAGCCCTCCATCGCGGCCTGCAGCGCGCAAATCGGGTCGATCTCGGTGACCCAGACGGTCGCGCCGAGCCCGCGCAGAGACTGCGCGCAGCCCTTGCCGACGTCGCCATAGCCGGCAACGAGCGTGATCTTGCCGGCGATCATGACGTCGGTCGCGCGCTTGATGCCGTCCACCAGCGATTCGCGGCAGCCATAGAGATTGTCGAACTTCGACTTGGTGACCGAGTCGTTCACGTTGATCGCAGGGAAGGGCAGCTCGCCCTCGGCGGCCATGCGGTACAGGCGCTTGACGCCGGTGGTCGTTTCCTCGGTCACGCCCTTGATCTCGGCAAGCCGCGCCGAATACCAGCCCGGCTGCGATTCGAGGCGCTTCCTGATCGCGGCGTAGAGCGCAGCCTCTTCCTCGTTCGTGGGCTGCGCGATGACCGAGGCGTCCTTCTCGGCCCGTGCGCCGAGCATCAGCAGCAGCGTCGCGTCGCCGCCGTCGTCGAGGATCATGTTGGCGTGCTTGCCGCCCGGCCACTCGAAGATCCGGTGCGAGAAGTCCCAGTATTCCTCGAGCGACTCGCCCTTGTGCGCGAACACCGGGATTCCGGCGGCGGCGATCGCGGCCGCGGCGTGATCCTGCGTCGAGAAGATGTTGCACGAGGCCCAGCGCAGGTCGGCACCGATCGCCGCCAGCGACTCGATCAGCACCGCGGTCTGGATCGTCATGTGCAGCGAGCCCGCGATGCGGGCGCCCGCGAGCGGGCGGCTCTTGCCGAACTCGGCGCGCACGGCCATCAGGCCCGGCATCTCGGTTTCGGCGATCGCGATTTCGCGCCGGCCCCATTCGGCCTGCGACAGGTCGGCGACCTGGAAATCCCTGAACTTCGGATTGATCACGGCATTCATGGACATTTCTCTCCTTTGCGAGCGAGAGCGCCGTTGTCTGTCACGACTCCCGAGCCTGGCAGGCAGACGCCTGTTGCAACGCTCCTCGGGAATCGTGGGGACTGTCCCCATTTTCGCTCCGTGAAAATGGCGGACTGTCCCCTCTTGCTAAAAACCTGCTGCCTTCCTTAAGGCCTCCGCGCGATCCGTGCGTTCCCAACTGAACGCGGTAAAGGCCGGGCCTTTTACCGGGGCCGCGGATTTCGATCCGCCCGGCGCATCGTAGTTCATCTCGACCGGTTCCCGCCCGAAATGACCGTAAGCGGCGGTCCCCCGGTACATCGGGTGGATCAGGTCGAGCATCTGGATGATGCCCCAGGGCCGCAGGTCGAAATGTGCGCGAACCAGCTTTTCGAGGCGCTCGTCGCTCACCCGGCCGGTGCCGAAGGTCTGCACCGAAATGGAGGTCGGGCGGGCGACGCCGATCGCGTAAGACAACTGGATTTCGCAGCGGCTCGCGAGCCCCGCGGCCACCAGGTTCTTGGCGACATAGCGCGCGGCATAGGCCGCGGAACGGTCCACCTTGGACGGATCCTTGCCCGAGAAGGCGCCGCCGCCATGGCGGGACATGCCGCCGTAGGTGTCGACGATGATCTTGCGGCCGGTCAGCCCGCAGTCGCCGACCGGCCCGCCGATCACGAACCGGCCCGTCGGGTTGATATGGAATTTCGTGCGCTTCGTGATCCAGCGCTTCGGCAGAACCGGCAGGATGATTTCCTCCATCACCGCTTCGCGCAGTGTCTTCTGGCTCACTTCGGGCGCGTGCTGCGTGGACAGCACGACCGCCTCGATGCCGACCGGCCGGTCGTCCTCGTAAACGAAAGTGAGCTGGCTCTTGGCATCGGGCCGCAGCCAGGGCAGCACGGGCTTCCTGCCCTTACGCACCTTCGCCTGGCGCTCGACCAGCTTGTGGGCGTAGTGGATTGGCGCCGGCATCAGCGCCGCCGTCTCATTGCTCGCATAGCCGAACATCAGCCCCTGGTCGCCGGCGCCCTGTTCCTTGGGATCGCGCCGGTCCACGCCCTGGGCAATGTCCGAGGACTGCTTGCCGATGATGTTGACGACGCCGCAGGTATGACCGTCGAAGCCGACCGTGGAGGAGGTGTAGCCGATGTCGCAGATGACGCCGCGCACCAGCGCCTCGAGATCGATCCAGGCGGAGGTGGTGACTTCGCCAGCGACCACCGCGACACCGGTCTTGACCAACGTTTCACAGGCAACGCGCGCACGCGGGTCTTGGGCGAGCAGGGCATCGAGCACGGCGTCCGAGATCTGGTCGGCGACCTTGTCTGGATGGCCTTCGGAGACGCTCTCCGAGGTGAATAGATGACGCCCGGGCATCGAAAAATTATACGTCATCAGGGACAATGGCGGTTTCCCGCCGGAGTGCCTAGATGCCCAGTCGTCGTGAACTCGCCAATGCCATCCGCGCACTCAGCATGGATGCTGTTCAGCGAGCCAATTCCGGCCATCCGGGCATGCCGATGGGCATGGCGGACATTGCCGAGGTGCTCTGGCGCGTCCACCTGAAGCACAACCCAGGCAACCCGCGCTGGGCCGACCGCGACCGTTTCGTGCTGTCGAACGGCCACGGCTCGATGCTGCTCTATTCGCTGCTGCACCTGACCGGCTATCCGCTGTCGCTCGACGAATTGCGCCAGTTCCGCCAGCTCGGTTCGCGCACGGCCGGCCATCCGGAGCATGAAATCGGCATCGGCATCGAGACCACCACCGGCCCGCTTGGGCAGGGCCTGGCGAACGCGGTCGGCATGGCGCTCGCCGAGAAGATGCTGGCAACCGATTTCAACCGGCCGGACCACGAGATCGTGGACCACCACACCTGGGTGTTCCTCGGCGACGGCTGCCTGATGGAGGGCATCTCTCATGAGGCCTGCTCGCTCGCCGGCACCTGGGGCCTCGGCAAGCTGATCGCGTTCTACGACGACAACGGCATCTCGATCGACGGCGAGGTCGCGGGCTGGTTTACCGACGACACGCCGAAGCGTTTCGAGGCCTATGGCTGGCAGGTGATCCGCGCCGTGGACGGCCACGATGCCGAGGCAGTCGCCAAGGCGATCCGCAAGGCCAAGCGCGAGAAATCGAAGCCGACACTGATCTGCTGCAAAACCGTGATCGGCTACGGCTCGCCGAACAAGCAGGGCAAGGAGGAATGCCACGGCGCGGCGCTCGGCGCCGACGAAGTGGCGCTGGCGCGCAAGTCCCTCGGCTGGCCGCACGATGCTTTCGTGGTGCCGGACGACATCCGTGCCGAATGGGATGCGCGCGCCGGCGGCAAGCGCGCCGAAAACCGCTGGCGCCGCCGTCTCAAAACCTACCAGCAGGCCCACCCGGAACTCGCGCAGGAATTCCTACGGCGCGTCGAGGCGCGGCTGCCGGAGAATTTCGACGCGTTGATTGCAGCGGGCGCCGCGGCCGCGCAGGCGGCGGGCCAGGTCGTCGCGACGCGCCAGAGCTCGCAGGCCGTGATCAACGGCCTCGGCGCGAGCCTGCCGGAACTCCTCGGCGGTTCCGCCGACCTGACCGGCTCCAACAACACCAAGATAAAGGGGTCGCATCCCTTTACGACCGCCGCACCGGACGGCCGCTACCTGCACTACGGGGTACGCGAGTTCGGCATGGGCGCGATCATGAACGGTATCGCGCTGCACGGCGGCTACGTGCCGTTCGGCGGCACTTTCCTCGTGTTTTCGGATTACGCGCGGAGTTCGCTCCGGATGGCTTCGATTATCGAGGTCGGCAGCATCTTCGTGCTGACGCACGATTCGATCGGCCTCGGCGAGGACGGACCGACGCACCAGCCCGTAGAGCATCTGGCGTCGCTGCGGATGATTCCGCGCCTGGAACTCTGGCGACCCTGCGACACCGCCGAGACCTGGGTCGCCTGGGGCGCGGCTATTGCACGCCGACATGCGCCGACCGTGCTCGCGCTGACTCGCCAGTCATTGCCGCAGCAGCCGCGCGATGCCGCCCAGCTCGCGGCCATCGGCCGCGGCGGCTACGTGCTCGTGGACTGCGTGGGCCGTCCCGACTGCATCCTGATCGCGACCGGCTCGGAAGTGTCGATCGCGGTGGACGGCGCGCGCGACCTGACCGCGCGCGGCCGCCGAATGCGCGTGGTTTCGATGCCAGCCACCAGCGTGTTCGACGCGCAGGACGCCGAATGGCGCAACGCCGTTCTGCCCGCCGACGTGCCCTGCGTCGCGATCGAGGCCGGCGTCGCGGAGGGTTGGTGGCGTTACGTTGGAACGC